>NZ_CP110343.1:0-21422 GCF_034359305.1 Candidatus Fokinia cryptica
ACTAAGCACATGGACAAGGGTACGATGTCAACTTTAGGAAAAGATAAAATGCTCGTGTGGCAACTCAAAAATTATTGGCAATTAGCTCTTTTTACTCAGGTAGTTCCTACTCTTTTTCTTTGGTGATTCAGGATTCTTACGAAAATCAGAACGCAATCCAGATTCATACCATAAACTTATGGCAAGGACATCAAATCCGATGCTAAAAACCTTTCTACGAAATAATTTTTCTTCTACTTCTAAATACCAAAACAATGAACTAAGCATCTCACTCTAAAATATAGCATAGCCTTGGTATTATATCATAAAATGCTCCTTATGGAAAAAGTATTTTATAACTCAAAAAGAAGCGAATTTATAACTCTTTATTCCAATTGCTGGAATATTTAAATCGTATACGAAGATAAAGAACTAAAATAAAAAAATAGTGCCAATAATAAAATAACCTAACAAAATTAAAAATAATAAGTTATACGATTAAGCAACTGCACACTTCTTTTTAAGTTTTAAAAGGCATTTTTGAATCTCTCTAATATCATTCATAATCTCTACAAAATCAGATTTTTCCATATTTTTCAAAGTTGATTCTGCTTTACGCAAAACATCTAAACTTCTAAAAAACACACCATCCAGAACACTCATTGCTTTTTTACCAGCTCTCAAAGCATCCATAATACTTTGATTTACCATTTTTGCATCACATCCCTTCACTGCTCCAACACATTTTTGCAGTAATTCATTGATTGAACCGATTTTTACGACACAATCTAAGGCAGAAGATATATATGGCTGCTCTTGATTTGCTGAATCAGAATTATAATTAAAATCTTCTGATATATGATTCTTCATAGAAACAACAAGATTTGAGAATGTATTCTTCAACTTCTGAGTACCAATGTATGATGAAGTACTTTTCAGAGCATCATCATACATCTTTTCCAAGAACATAAGCTTTTGCGATACCACATTCAACGCACACCAAGCAAAATCCTTCGCTTCAACAGCTTGTTGCTTTCCTCTCTGTAATAATTTTTGCTCATATTCTTTCTGCACCGCAATAATCCTGACTTCTGGAGTTACGTGCAAGTCACTAGCAAGTCCAACCTTCGACATAAGCCAAATAATCCACTTATGAACGTCAAAGTGATACCACTTATATCCATTTCTGTAATCCTTGCCAAAAGCATGATGATAGTTATGCCAATTTTCTCCCAACAACAATAATGCAAGCCACCATACATCTACAGAACTATCATCCGCATACCGTTTTCTCCCCCAAAAATGACATATAGAATTCACTGAAAAAGTCATCTGTTGCTGTAATGCTCTACCTAAACCACAAAAGAGAAAGCCGGCTAATATAGCCTGAATTGGCTCGCTAAAAAAAACAAAACCAAGCGCAGCAGTAGGAACTACCTGAGTAAAAAGAGCTAATTGCCAATAATTTTTGAGTTGCCACACGAGCATTTTATCTTTTCCTAAAGTTGACATCGTACCCTTGTCCATGTGCTTAGTAGTAGATTCTCCAAATATCATCCAACCAAGATGCGCCCAAAAAAATCCTTTTATTGGATTTTCATATTTTACTGGGGTATGAGGATCTTTATCAGTATCGGGATACGCGTGATGAAACTTATGATCAGATACCCATGCAAGCACAGGTCCCTGTAATGCAAAAGCACTAGTAAATATTAACATCACTTCTATAACCCTATTAACTTTATAAGAACCATGCGCCCATAATCTATGTAGTCCTATACCAACTGATATATTTGAGACATAATAGGCTATTACAGCTAGCCACAGCTCTTTCGTACACGCTCCATAAAGTGCAACGTAAAATATAACACCAAGTAATATAAAGATAGGATACACTACAAGAACGATAGCGACCGGCCAATTAATTCTAGAATTCATACTAAATCTAAAAAAGTGAAATAAGTACTATTCGTCAATAGAAGGAGTATTTTATTCGCTTCAATCGAATATGACGCACATCATACATCGCTATGGTACACTTCCGGAAAATGCTATGTCAATAAAAAAGGTAGAAACATACAATATACGCACAATCTATGAGCGAATACATAAAGTTTCTTTAAAGAGCATACAAGATAGGATGTTTTATAAACTTAGAGAAATAAAAGACTAATCTTTATCATCATGAAGTACTTTCTCTATTTCAAAATCACCCATAAACTTTTGTATCGATTGAATGAATGAAGTTTCTTTAATTTTCTTGAATGTTAAATCTTTGTTTATTTTCTTTAAATCAAAATAAGTAGGATATTCCATATCTGTCACAAATTCCAAATTCCAATTTTTGCCTGTTACCTCAGCTAAATGAAGCATTAAATAAGCTTTTTTCTCATCACTAATTGGATTAATCTTCATAGTATGATTATCATAATTTACATCAGCAACTCTTAATTCATTACTAATAGTATAAGATAATTCAGTCTTACCCTTATCTATTATGAGATTTATTAATTGTTCCAATTTATAAAATGAATCTGTAATACAATTTTCATACTCAACAACGCTATCGACAAATGTAGGCTTTATCACTTCATCATTCATAATCATTCTTAAAATATCCATTAATTTATCTGTGCTTTCAAATGTGCCAACATATGACATTTTCACTAAAGTTACCTCAAGCATTTTTGTGATATCAAGGGTATATTTAGCTTGCTTTTGAAGTTCGACAAGTAAATTCCACGCTTTCAGCAGAAATGCTTTATCCATTACACGGGTATCATCTAGCAATACGCTCAACCAAGAATCAGGACTTCGAATAGTACCATTTCGAACAATACATCCATGTATCACAACAAGAAGTGCTTCCAATATGGCTTTTGCTTGATCTATGCCACTATGGCATAACTTTCTAGTCCTCTCTAATCCTCTTTCCACATCTGAATGCGCAATATCTTTTAACACTTCAGCTGCTGTAAGTAACGATACATGCCCAATTAACGACTCAATATCGTCAAGAGTGATGGTAGGAGAATTCTGACTATTAAATAATGCTACAGTTAAAGCTTGTTCTAAAATTGACAAACCATCTCTTATCGAACCCTTAGCAGCTTCTGCCACCACATCAGCTACGCCCTCTTCCATTTTACATCCTTCCTTTTTGAGCACATCATCATAGTATTCAGTTAATTCGAATTGCGACAACGCCCTGAGATGCACTCTCTGACACCTAGATATTATAGTTTCTGGTATCTTTCTAAATTCAGTAGTAGCAAGAATAAATTTAACATGAGAAGGAGGTTCTTCTAATGTTTTTAGAATTGCATTAAAACCACTGCTAGAAACCATGTGCACCTCATCTATAATAAAAATTTTATACCGAGCTTGAAGTGGCATATATTGGGCTGTTTCTATAATATCTCTAACATCGTTCACACTAGTATTACTAGCAGCATCTATCTCCATAACATCCGGATGTTGCATTTTCATTAATTGTACACAGTTATTACACATACCGCATCCTTCTCCATTATCTCCAAGATTTACACAATTTAAAGCTTTAGCAATTAATCTCGCGATAGTAGTTTTTCCAACTCCACGGGTTCCGGTTAAAAGAATTGCATGAGGTACTCTATTTAGAAGGACTGCATTTTTTATCACTTTCACGCTCACATCTTGTCCAACTACATCCAAAAACTTAGAGGGTCTGTACTTTCTCGATAAAACAATATGAGAGCCGCTATCAGTCATAACCTATAATAATAAATATATAACGTATATTTGATGTTTTATAGCTTACTTTTCACTATATAGCACTACCTTTCGCAAGAGAAAATAAAAAAATAAACTTTGTCATAATGAATATACATCAAAATCGTATCCAATATACCAAATATTAGTTTGAAGGAAGAAATTTCTTGGTATATAAAGCCTTATGTGTTATCCAGTAGCTATATACAATAGCTATTCAAGGTAAATGCGAACAATGGAATTACAAAAAGAGAATTTTAATAAATTCGAAACACCTACTTTATATAAAGTAATATCATTATTACATAAATCTTCTAATGTACTAGCCCTACTACGAGATCTATGTACCCCTCCAGAATTGAAGGTTTTAAGAGAAAGATTATTGATAGCTCTCTATCTTCAACATAAACCTAATTTTTCGTATAAAACAATTAAAAACCTCACAGGAAGCAGCATAACAACTATAATGAAAGTGAATAAAGTACTACGAGATAAAAATCGTTATGGATATAAAATAATACTACCACAGTGTGATATTTATACCTCACTTGAAGAAGCTCTTCTGAAAACAAAGACTGCAGAAAGATGTAAAAATTTTATATCAGATATCTGTACAACTCATGAAATTAATATACTAGAGTCACGAATAGTCGTAGCTTATCTATTAGCAAAAGGTTCTAGTAATAAAGAAATAATTAATTTGATTTCAGTGAGTACTGCCACATTAACTAGAATAAGAAGGTTCTTAAATTACGAAAATAACAAGGGATATAAAGTGGCTTTTCACTTTTTTGATGAATACAATAATGATACAACTATATTAAAATTTCAGATATAAAACTCTACCTCTTTTCCCTGTCATTCAATATCCTATAATTCAATGCTTCACTTAAATCGTACTTCGATATCTTTGACACATTTTGCTTCAGATCAGCAATCGTTCTAGCTACTTTCTTTAATTTATTTATGCTCCTAGATGAAAAATAAAACTTTTCTACTATTTTCAAAAATAGCTTTTCTCCTTCTTCATCCATTTCTGTTACATCATGCAGTAGCTCCCCCTCCAATTCTGAATTTAAACACGTTTTTCCATTTTTTATATTGCGCTTCTTCTGTAACTCCCTTGCTGCTATTACACGCTCTAATACTAGATGTGATCTCTCTTCTCTTCGTTCACTATAGTGTAATGGATTGTACTCATCACACATACTCACTTGTAAATCAAACCTATCTAGTAGTGGACCAGAAATTCTATTTTGATAATCTGTAGCGCAATTTGGAGCTTTTTTACATATTGCCATGATATTCTTACTACCAAAATATCCACATTTACATGGATTCATAGCTCCTATAAGCTGAAACTTAGCAGGATATGCTACATGATTGTTAACCCTCGCAAGCTGCACATACCCCATCTCTATTGGTTGCCTTAATGACTCTAAAGTACTCCTCCCAAATTCAGGCATTTCATCAAGAAATAATATACCTAAATGAGAAAGAGTAACCTCTCCAGGACTCGCATCTTTTCCACCACCAATCATTGCCGGAGTTGTACATGAAGAATGCGGCTCCCTAAATGGTCGTTCTGTAATAAGACCATTCTCTGCTTGCAATGTCCCAGCCAAACTAGCAATAATCGTTGCTTCTAGCTGCTCTTCAGTAGTAAGAGGAGGCATAATCGTATGCAAACGACTTGCTAACATCGATTTTCCAGATCCTGGAGGACCAACCATCAATATATGATGTCCTCCAGCAGCGGCTATCTCCATTCCTTTTTTTGCTAAAATTTGCCCTTTCACATCAGAAAAATCCTTACTATATTCAGTATTTTTCTCTTCCTTTGGATAAGAATTAACATATCGCTGATTATTAATAATCTCTCTGCCCTTTAGGTGGTTGATTAATTCTACAATATGCGAAGCTGCTACAATATTCTGATTACCAGAATATAATACTTCCCTAATATTCATACTGGGACATATGATTCCACAGCCTCTCTCAGTAGCCTTGATAGCTGCAGGTAAAACTCCATTTACATGCCTTATACTTCCATTTAATGATAACTCTCCTAATATTATAAAATTTCCAACTTCCTCTTGTGCCACTACTTCCATAGCTACTAAAATTGATAAAGCGATACACAAATCAAAATGTGTACCATTTTTCATAATATCAGCAGGCGCTAGATTAATCGTAATTCTTTTTGCAGGAAGACCAAGTCCTATACTATTGAACACAGCCCTTACTCTATCTCTTGATTCCGCTATCGATTTAGCAGCAAGACCCACAATGTTAAAACATGGCAGCCCTGCTCCTATATGGGTTTGCACCTCAATCTCTTGTACTTCGATTCCCGAAAATGCAACGCTTTTTACTGTAGATAACATAATGTTCTCTCTCTGCATAAATTTTTTGTGCTATCATTAGCATTAAGCAGCACAAAATGGAAGAAATTTTTGCAGTATAATAACACATAACTCACAATAGACGGCAACATCCATAAAGTTTACGATAAATTTTGTATTTCTCCTTTCATACTATTAGTAAATGCTTCGGTTATTTTTACAGTAACTATATCTCCTATTTTCACGTTGTAAGGCACTTTTTCTACTATTACAGATTGCATATATTCCGTTTTTCCAATCCACTGAGAATTATGTTTACCATCTTTCATTAGTAATATTTTAACTTTTTGCTCCAACATCTTTCTATTGAAACACAATCTTTGTGCTTCTAGTAGCTCTTGCAACTTTGCTAATCTCTCTTGCTTCACTTCTTCTGAAATCTGCTCCGACATCACTGACGCCGGAGTTCCCGGTCTCGGACTATACTTAAAGGAATATGCTGAAGCATAGCCGACAACTTTTACTAATTCCAAAGTTTCGCTAAAATCTGCATCTGTCTCTCCTGGATAACCAACTATAAAATCAGAAGAAAATTGTATTTTATCGGAAATCATTCTAAATCTTTCAATAATTTCAAGATATTCCATTGCAGTATGCTTTCTATTCATGCTCTTAAGTATCTTATCTGAGCCTGATTGAACTGGTAAATGTATAAATGGCATTATTTTAGGATGCTTATGAGCCATGAATAGCAATTCATCATTCATATCACGCGGGTGAGATGTAGTATAACGTAATCTAGCAATCCGATGATCTTGTGATAGATTTTCTAATAAACGCCCTAAAGTCCATAAATTACCAAACCGATCTACTCCATGATATGCATTTACATTTTGCCCTAAAAGAGTAATTTCTGATACATTTTTGCTGTCAAGAATACATGAAATTTCTTCTATTATTTTCTCAGGAGAACGTGAATACTCAGCGCCTCTGGTATATGGAACACAACAAAAATGACAAAACTTATCACATCCTTCTTGAATTGATACAAATGCCGAAACTGACTGTGAAGAAACATCCATGGGCAAAGCATCGAATTTTTTATTCTCCTCGAATGAAAGGCTTATAAGCCATTTTTTCTCTCTTCTTATCTTTTCTATCAGAGCAGGCAGTTCATGGTACGATTGAGGGCCAACTACTATATCCACTATAGGGGCTCTTTTCACAACCTCCTTTCCTTCTGCTTGTGCCACGCACCCCGCTACTACTACTACCATATCTTTTCCGTCTTGCTGCTTTTTAAGTTTTAAATTAGCTAATCTACCGAGTTCTGCATATAATTTTTCGGAAGCCTTTTCTCTTATGTGACACGTATTAATTATTACAATATCTGATTCCGATGGAGTATCGGTAATCATAAAACCATGTGGAATTAGCAAATCTTGTATTTTACTAGAATCATAAACATTCATCTGACAACCATAGGTCTTTACATAAAGCATTTTGGACATTCTAAGAGCAGAATTGAATTACATAGAGAAATAATGTAACATAGGACTACGATAAAAAAAACTGTATTGATTTACAGCGGTAGATGAGATACTTCACTTTTTTCTTACTATGCATTAGCTGCCTTTTTTTAAAAGGTTGCACAAGTACAAAATGCAGTAATTCTATGAATGATGATGAAAAATTTGAGTACGCTGTTAATCTTGTACTAGCAATGGAGGGTGGATATGTCAACAACCCATATGATAAAGGGCAAGAAACTAAATACGGCATATCTAAGAGATCTAATCCAAATATAAATATCAAAAACCTTACCGTAAGACAAGCAAAGCAAATATATTACGTAAAATATTGGAAACCAAATCGCTATTATCTGATAAAAAATACCATAATAGCAGCAAAAATATTTGACATCGCGGTACATGCAGGTTCTCAGGTAGCCAATAAAATGCTACAAAGAGCACTTTGGGCTACAGGTTGTAAAAATGTACATGAAACTGGAATATTAGATGAGCAAACTCTCAAAGCAACTAATAGAGCAAAACCTGCAATACTATTAAGTGCTCTCAAATCAGAAGTTGCAGGGTATTACAGAATAATATCGTCGAAAGACGATAATAGACTCTTTTTAAGAGGATGGCTAAAAAGAGCGTACTCATAAATAGGTATATAATAAAAGTGGTAATAGGTCTCCGTCGCTGCCCCGTATCAGTTTAGATTGTAACCTTATTATGTACTACAAGCATCTTGCACAAATCTAACATTCTATTTGAAAAACCAATTTCATTATCGTACCAACACATAACTCTAGCGTTATTATGCTTTACAAATAATTGAGTCGTATCAAATATACAGCTATGTCTGGAACCGTTAAAATCGCAAGAAACTAATTCTTCTGAACTTAATGTCATTATATTAGGGTGAATGCTAGAATATTCCAGCATGGAAGCCAGCAAAAGTTCAGTAGAAATATCACGATCTACTGTAAATCTAAAGTCCACAACGGAAACATTAGCAACAGGAACACGTAAACTTGCTCCTCCAATCTTATCTCCTAATTCAGGAATTAGTTCAGATATCATACTAGTAAATCCTGTTTTGGAAGGAACGATTGATAAGTTAGCTGCTCTACCTCGTCTTTTATCTTTATGCGAACTATCTAATAACGCCTGATCATTAGTATATGCATGAATTGTAGTAGCAAAGCCCGATGTGATTTTAAATCTACTATCTATCGCTTTAATCACTGGTAAAATGCAATTTGTAGTACATGATCCGAGGGTAATTATATGATTATTCTTTATCTCTTTTATCCTGTCATCATTAACACCAAGTATAATCGCATGTTCTGCATCCTCACATGGCGCAGAAACGATTACATTAACAATACCACTTTTCAAAAAATATTGCTGTAATAACTTCTTTTTATTAAACGCTCCACTGCACTCTAACACTAAGTCAACACTACCTTTTATAGCATCAGAAAGTGCCTCTACACTCTCATGAGAAATCACTTTAATACCTTTGCTTATAGTGGGAAAAAATAAGCCATCATCAACATATTCAATCGGTATATCTAGTACACCATGTGTAGAATCATACTTAAGAGCGTAAGCTGCACTTTCGATAGAAAGTGAACGTCCATTAATACATACTATATCGAAAAATTCACCATATTCATGATGAGCTTTGATAAAACTACGCAATACACTTCTGCCTATTCTACCAAATCCATTAATACAAACTCTCATAATGCAATGATGATAAATAGCAAAACTATTGAGTAGATTGAGGTGGAACTGTTACAACTTGTTTCGCTCTTTTAAAGCCTCCAGTAGCGGCAAAGTCATTATATAAAACCGCTCTTTTTTTCCGTAAATACGGTTTTTCTTGATAAGATCTGTCATTAGCACAAGCAACAAGAAAAATCCATGAGAAAAAAAGCAACACAAAACGTAACAACATACAAGGGCATATAGATATAAATCTCTTCGAAAGAATAGTAAATCAAATCTCTCTTAGCAAGAAAATGACTTAAATTCAGATATATATTTTTCTTGCATTTAATCTACCTACCTTACAAAGCATTTCATGCGGTAATCTTTTAGGAAGATTTGAAATTTTAATTCCATTGCCAATTAAATTAATAGATGTCGCTAATAAGAAATCAGCATCTGACATAGAAGAAGCATCGAATATTGCCAATTGCATAGCATTTGATATCATTGGAATTTTGTGATTCATACAGACACAAAAATTATCATTTTTCCACTTTTCATACCAACCATACCAATAACCACACTCAGCTGTAATGACTTTACTTCCAGTTTTTAGTATAAGATCTCCTCCATATCCTATAACTGCATCTTCATCTAAAATTACTTTCTGTAGTATATTTGCTTTTATCTCCACCACTGACTCAGATAAATTGAGAGAAGCATTGGAAGCTACGTCAGAATATAGCAAAACACCAACTCTCACCATAGAAAAATAATACTCTCTACCTAGCAATAGACCAAATGAATTAGCAAAAGTATGCTCCATTACTATGCTATTCCATGCATTTTGAACTAAAGAAATTGCATCTTTGAATTTTTTAAGCTGCTTCTCATTCAACGGATGAGAAGGTAATTCGGAAACACTCATGTGCCCCATCAATCCTATACATTTAATACCTAAAATTACCGGTAATCGATTTATATTATGATTCTGATTTGAGTACTTCTTAGTAAATTCAGACAATTCTAATTCACTAAAACCCGTCCTGATCATTCCTACAGCTACATATAAAATCATTCTAGGTTCAAGTACTCTATCTGATATCAGTTTTAAAGCTGCTGTAAGTAATAAGAATTGCTTTTCGGTATTAATAACAAATATAAAACCTCGTTTTATACCGATTAGAGCATTCTCTACCGAATCAGGACCGTGTACGACGTATATATTAACGCTATCAGCTAAACCAGCTTCATTCGTAATGTCAAAAACTTCTAGTGCTTCATGAATATCGGCTACCAAAAAATCCTTACATTCAGGCAGAAGAACTGTAACTACATTTCGTAATCCCATTCCATACGCATCTCCTTTCACAACAGCACAACAACGCGTATTTCTCCCGATAAAATTCGTTATTTCTAAGTAATTACTCCTAATATTGGTAACAGAGATAGTAGTTTCCATGTTCTAATAATTATAACATCATGGCTGCTTCTTATCATACGGAAGAGTTACAAGCAATACATCTGAAAATCCTGCATCTTTTATCATGTTAAAGACAGATATTAGAGCACCATAAGTAACACTTACATCTCCCTTAAGCATTATTACAGAATTCTTTTTTTTCTTAGCAATTGCATTTAATTTATACGGAAAATTACCATCATCAGAGATCTTTATCTCATCTATAAATATATCTCCATTAGAAGTAATAGATACTACAATTGACTCTTTCAAATTATCTTGTTGTATGGCTGCTGTATTTGCATTCGGTAAATCTACATCTATCCCTCCAACCATCATAGAAGATGTAACCATGAATATAGTGAGAAGTACAAGCATTACATCTACAAGTGGAGTAATATTGATATCGGAGTTGATGCCTCTTGCTTTTTTATAAGATGTTTGAGCAATACCCATGCTATTGAATTAAAGAAGAAATGATGTGATTGAGAAGCCTAAACTTATCTAGTGGCACTCCCATGAAACATGTTTCTTTATCATACCAAAGCATATTATCATTGCATAGACTTTGCACCGTTGAGAATTTCAAATTTTGCATCATAATATCATCAATTTTTACACCAGACTCTAATCTCAACCCAGTCAATAATTTTTCCATAAAAACAGCTTTTTCATCAAGAAATTCTACAGTATTTATACAATCAGCATTCTGTTTTACTTTGGAAAACCATTGCTCATAGTAATAATCATCAACTAGTGCAACAGAATGACAAGAAAAAGGTTCGAAAGAATCTGCTAGTAATTGATATGATTGAGCTCTTATTCTGCCATGTGCTCCAGGACCTATCCCAATATATTCTTCATACTTCCAATATGATAAATTATGAACACTTTCATAGCCTTTTCTTGCATAATTCGAAATCTCATATCTCCGTAAACCATAACTTTCCAACAGTTCATTAGTCACTTCATATAATTGTAAAGCCATCTCATCATCAATCTCTCTTAACAAACCTCTGTTCTTTAGACTATTAAATTTTGTTTTTGGCTCTATTGTAAGGTGATAAACAGAAAGATGAGAGGGTTTATATTTCATGACTGTATCCAACTCCCATCTCCAGCCTTCGGTAGTCTGACCATAAGTACCAGATATTAGATCAAACGAATAATTACTAAAAATAGAAGACACTTCTTCCATCGAACGAATAGCATCCTCAGCAGAATGATCTCTACCTAAAAATTTTAATCTCTCTGGTTGAACACTTTGTATCCCAACAGATACTCGATTGATTCCGCAATTTTTAAGCTCTATCAATTTTTGACGCGTTATATCACGAGGATTCATCTCTATCGTAACTTCAAAAGGCACTTTTTGAAAATCACTCACAAAACGTACAATGCAATCTATCTCTGAAACAGGTACTAACGAAGGAGTACCGCCACCAATGAATAGAGTAGAAACCCCATTCTTCTGCAATAATGGCTTATAAAAAGACAGACGTTTTATATATGCATCGCCCCACTCTCGAAAATCCACACATCCTTTAACAACGTATGTGTTAAAATCACAGTATGGACATTTTTTAGCACAAAACGGCCAATGTACGTATACAGAAAGAGACAGCTGAATTATGCGTAAGTTTGCAAACTCTTCTTCACATAATGAGTGATATTGCTCACCATTCTAGAAGCTGTATTGAGTTTCAATACACCCTTTGATTTTGCTTTCATAATCTCAGATTCCACAGTACGCAACAAGATAAAAACTTCATCTCTAGGAAGATCATTACGAATCACATCGGTAACTTTTTTCCGCAAATTTGAGACAAAGGTTTTAACCTTACTTTTAACAGCTCTATTTCTCTTGTATTGCTTTAATGAGCGTGCACGCGCTTTGACCGCAGAAATATGTTTTTGTGCCATAAGTATCACTATCGTTCACGTAAGTGATAGCATAAAAACGTCACTGTATCAATATCGATTAACGATTACTAAATAGAAAGCTACCCTTTTGTAGCTTTTTCATCTCCTGGTAACGTCACACTTCTCCATGGATTTTCTGAATCAAAATTCCTATAAGCTTGCTCTAGCATGATTGGTTTTTTCACGACAGTTCCAGTACTTGGTTCGAAACATACATCATGATGACCACTGAGAGGAAAATCTTTTCTTAAAGGATAATGCTCAAAATCATTTTCATTTAATATTCTCTTAAGATTAGGATGTGACAGAAATTTAATGCCAAACATATCATATACCTCCCTTTCATACCAATTCGAGGAGTGATATATTTCATGTGCGGAGGGAACAGATTCGTCTTGAGAAACAGGTAGACGTACTCTCAAACGCCAATTGTTAGTAAGGCTAAGAAGATGATATACAACTTCAAATCTCTTTTCTTGATCGGGATAATCAACAGCGCAAACATCTAGGAGCATTTCAAACGATAAAAGTTCATCGTTCTTCAGAAAATCCAAAAGTTGATTAATACTAGAACATGAGTGCAGTATTATACAAACTTCTTTCCAAGAAGGATGATGATAGAATTCGCATAAAGAAAGCACATCGCTACACACATCACTTATCTTATACTTTATCAATAAAGAATATAACTCACTCTGACGCGTCATAAAGAATAACTTTTAAACATGGGGAATTCTGTTGCCCGGCTCCCCGAAAACCGCTAGTTCAGAGAAAACGTTTATGCAAAAGCAATTAATCGTTCCTCTTCTCTATGCATTACTACATTATCGTTTGCATTTATTTTTGTGATCAGTTTTACAGCTGTATCACGCTGAGCAAAAGCTAACACCCTTTTAATATATGTCGAATCTATTTCACCCCCTCTTGGTGGAGATGTAGGGTTCTGCCCCCTAGTCCATTATATCTATTACGGAGAGCGTTTATTGCCATAGATTAACTTGCATTAACCATATTCATAATATCATTACTGAAATTACTAGTAAAGCACTGCTGACACTTGAATTTAATAAGTGTAAAAATTACTCTACTCTCGATAATAAGTATGTTTAGCATTTTAAAATGCATGAAGTAAAATCAATGCTCCAAACTGGAACAGATATTATCTTACATTCATGTTGTGCTCCATGCTCAGGAGAAGTGATTAGAAAGATGAAAGATGAAGGACTTAACATTACGATTTTTTTCTACAATCCTAACATACATCCTAAAGCAGAGTATGAAATACGTAAGTCCGAAAATATAAGATATGCCGAAAAACTTGGAATAGAATTTATTGATGGAGACTATAATGTACAAGACTGGTTTACAAATGCAAAAGGATTAGAAAAAGAACCAGAAAGAGGTATCAGATGCACGATGTGTTTCGATATGCGCTTTGAAGCAACAGCAAAATTAGCAAAACAAAGAGGCGTAAGTATATTCACAAGTTCATTAGGGATATCTAGATGGAAAGATATGGCACAAATCAATAACTGCGGTATTATGGCCGCTAAGAAATATGACATACAGTACTGGACTTATAATTGGAGATTAGATGGGGGAAGTGAAAGAATGTATAAAATAGCAAAGTCAGAAGGATTTTATAAGCAAGAGTATTGTGGATGCATATTTTCCCTCAGAGATACCAATGAATGGAGAGTTAAAAAAGGAAGAGAGCCAATCACTATATGTAAAGAATTTTACGAAGAGTAACGGGCTGCAGTACTTAATGCATTAACCATTAAGCAACTCGCTTAATTGAGCTATAAAGTAATTAGATGTATAAAAAATATTAAATATTATAAGAAATTAATTTTCAGTTTATTTTTTTATAGACAAATCATCGCCCTACAGTTACATTCCGCGATGCGATAACTAGGATTATGCGTTTTTATAGCCAAATGCAGCAGAGATTAGCAGATAATATCACCTTACTAAAATGTGTTCTGTTTATAGTAATGGTCTTGTGTTGTAATGGGTGCGATAGTGATTCTCATAAAAGTAATAATGATTCTAACAAATATGGGAGAGACGCCCATAAATATGGTAAGTATAAAGATAATGATGACAGAGAATTTGAATTCAAAACAGATTACTATAGCGTATTCTACTGGGAAAAACTTTGGATAAATGATGATGGGCGATATGGAGATAGACATAAATTTATTGGTACTGCAAAAGGACTTTTAGCATGTAAGACTCTAGCAATGAAACATGCAAGCAGTATGAGAGAACTTTGGTATTGCAGAGCATATTCATGCAGTGGTACCGATGGCGGGGTACACCGTTATGAAGAGTATTTCGGAGAAGAAGAATGTCTACCAATCGGGAATAGTGCTAATCCAAATAGCCCTGAATATTTAGGAAGATAAATTGAAGAAATATTGAAAACAATCACACATTAGGACGTTTTATGCATAAGAACACCGTTCTCCCCCAAAAGGAAGATGGTGCCTAGGAGAGGACTCGAACCTCCATGACCATAAGTCATCGGCACCTGAAGCCGACGCGTATACCATTCCGCCACCTAGGCATCTCGATGAATTGCATTAATCAACTTTTCGTTGTAGATTATACTATGTATATATTTTTCATATGACAAGCAAGAACAAAATTTACCTTACGTAATGCTGAAGACAAATCATGGAAATAGCATATTTTATGGAATATTACTCTCCGTAACACTTGCAATCTGCATATCAGTCGTACTGCTGTGCGAACAAACTGATAGAACGGATGACTTGGTACAACATAGCCATATGTATGCAGAACAATCTCTTATCAAAGCTAAAATCAATCAATATAAGCTTGATAGCAGCTACAATTTGGCAGGTATTTTCCAAACTTTGGGAATATCATCTGATTCTTGTCAAAAACTAGAGAATGATATTTTTAAAAAGTACAAAAAAGCAAAATTTAAGGTAAATAAGGAAATACTGGTTCAACAATATAATTACGACGACACAGATACAAAACTCTTAGAAGTAAGAAACGGTAAAGATCAAATCTGTGCAATGTTCAGTGAAAAGAAGCAAATACATATCGTAAAGCATTTCAAAAACGTAAAAGAGAACTGTAAATTACATAAAGATTTCCTTGTTCATGAATTTATCAAAATCGCTAAAAAAAGGAGACTACCTAAAGAATCATCAATTTTCTTCATGAGCGGTAAATTAGACGAGAAATTGACAATATCACAAAATTTTAAAAAAAGTGGACTCCCTGATAAAGTGATATATCACTGCAATAAGCTTATAAAAAATATTGGATACACTAAAAAAGCTGAAGGAGAATTCAAAATAGCATATTCTTATGCGAACAATGGATCTCCTACAATCTTATATGTATCTATGAAAAAACACTCTACAAAACCTCCAATCGAGGCTTTTTTCTATAAAACTGGTACACAAAGTGGGTACTTCTTTAAAAATGGGATGCTCGTTAATAAGCCACCTCAAACGCAAAGCACATTCATATCTCCTGTAAGAGGTAAAATAACATCTATTTATGGACGAAGGAAGCATCCAATATTCGGAACGTATCGAATGCATCAAGGTATAGATTATGGTGCACCTCGCGGTACCTTAGTAGTTGCCTCAAATCATGGAATAGTAAAAGAATGCTCATATAATAGAGGGTTAGGTAGGTATATCAGAATACAACATGATAACGGATACTCTACAGTATATGGTCATCTATCTCAGTTCAGCCCTAACATAATGGTTGGAAAGAAGGTATCTCAGAGACAGATAATAGGATATGTTGGTAATACCGGCACTTCTACAGGTTCTCATTTGCACTTTGAAGTACGAAAGGGTAAGATTGCGATGAATCCACAACTCGTATGTGGTAGTGCAGCACATGGCATTACTAAACGAACGCAAAGCATACTAACAAAAGACTTTAAGTTACATATGTGTAATATTGAAAAATTATTCTCAGCACAACAAACACCACATATCCAAACTGCACTTATATCGCTTCCGTATACATTTTGGTAATGCTAAAGCATGAAGTGAATTTATTAAATCTCTTATGAAAGACTTCGATGTGATAGTAGTTGGTGCAGGACATGCAGGAATTGAGGCTGCAACTGCAGCCGCTCGAAGAGGGTGCAATGTAGGTTTAATAACAAAATCCGATACTAACTTAGGAGAATTATCATGTAATCCATCAATAGGAGGAGTTGGTAAGGGGACCATTGTTCGGGAAATTGATGCACTAGATGGAGTTATGCCACAAGTTGCAGACATGAGCAGTATACATTTCAAAATATTGAACTCTAGTAAAGGACCTGCAGTATGGGGATATAGAGCTCAAATAGATAGAAAAGCATATAAAAAATGCATGCTACATATACTTTCTCAATACTCTAATCTTACAACTATATTCGGAGATGTAACAGATATCATATTTGATAGTAATTTCAATACAGTACAAGGCGTATCCGTTACCGAAGCCAACTCACTCAGTAATTATCAAATATCATGTCGTAGCATAGTAATCACTACTGGAACTTTTCTGAACGGTAAGATGTACGTTGGTGATTCCATATCAATAGGGGGACGATATGGCGAAAATTCTTCGATAGAATTGCCAAAATTATTTAAGAGACTTGGATTTTCAACAGGAAGGCTTAAAACCGGTACACCGGCACGTATAGTAAAAAATTCAATAGATTATAGATATCTCGAAGAACAATATGGCGATGCTGTACCACAAAGATTTTCAACAAAAACTTTACCATTCTCACAACCACAAATTAGTTGCTTTATTACTTATACAAATAACCTCACTCATGAAATTATTAAAAAAAATATTCATAAATCTCCTATATACTCCAATTTAATACAATCTGTAGGTCCTCGATACTGCCCTTCAATAGAGGATAAAATAGTCCGATTTCATCGTGACAGACATCAAGTTTTCTTAGAGCCGGAAGGACTAGATAGCACTTTGATATACCCAAATGGAATATCCACTTCTTTACCGCAGGATATTCAAGAAAGCTTTATAAGAACCATAAAGGGATTAGAAAATTGTGTAATTGCTCGATATGGATATGCAGTAGAATATGATTTTATCAATCCAAAAGAACTATATCATAGCTTGGAAACTAGGAGAGTAAGTGGATTATTTTTAGCTGGGCAAATAAATGGAACAACAGGATATGAAGAAGCAGCAGGACAGGGTATTATAGCTGGTATCAATGCCGCAACTTATGCGATAGAAGGTAAAAATTACGAAAAATTCGTATTATCTCGTAGTGAAGCATATATAGGCGTAATGATAGATGATCTAGTTACAACTGGTGTAAAAGAGCCATATCGTATGATGACGAGTAGAGCCGAATTTAGAATGGTACTTAGAGCAGATAATGCAGAAAAAAGACTAACTGAAAAAGGCATAAAATACGGCTTGGTAAAAGATGAAAAAGCAAAACAATATCATGCACATCAAGCTAATTTTAAAAGCGCTATCCTTATACTACAAAACATAAAAGTCGACAAAACAGTAATTGAAGCATATCCATTTCTAGAAAAAAGAGCAGGTAGAACGTTGTGGGATATAATTGGATTACCAGAAGTAGATTGGAAATCTATACTAAATAATATTCAAAATATCAGCCATTATGACGATAATATAAAACAACAAATGCATATCGAAAGCCTATATTCCCATTATATATCGAGACAAGAAAAAGAAATTGCGGTAATGAACGATGAAGTTAACACTACGATACCAAAAGCATTAAACTATAAGCTTATACCATCATTATCTACTGAAATTTCTTCAAAGTTAGAAGAAATCAAACCTCAAAATATGAGTGAAATAAGAAAAATAGAAGGAATTACTCCGATAGCATTGTTTATTATAAAACAATACATTGCTAAGATGACCTCACAGATGCAATAATAGTTGATTTTATTATAAAGAAGTCACATGATCTGAGACTGAATTATACAACATAAGTCAAGATATAAGATTGTAATAGTTGGACGCACTTACGAACGTTATTGCAGACGAACTATTTACCATACAATTTTTCATAATATAGAAGTAATAAATGTATGTATGAGGTTATAATTATCGGTGCAGGGCCTGTAGGACTTTTTACAGCCTTTGAAACTGGAATGCTTGGTCTTAAAACAGCAATTGTCGATTCTTTGAGTTATATTGGTGGACAGTGTGCAGCTCTCTATCCCGAAAAACCAATATACGATATACCAGCATGCCCAAAAATCCTAGGAAAAGAGCTTATTAATAATTTATCTCAACAAATACAACGTTTTGATCATGATATTTTTTTAGAATATTCTGTTATTTCCATTCAACAAGATCAAAAGAATGAGTGGATTTTAAAAGCAGAAGGTAGAAAAGATATACATGCTAAAACTGTTATAATTGCCTCTGGTGGTGGAATACTAGAACCTAAAAAACCCGAGTTAGAAGGAATAGAAAAATTAGAAGGTGATAGTGTATTATATAGCATACAAAGTCCGAAAATTTTTAGCGGAAAAAACATCGCTATTGCCGGTGGCGGTGATTCTGCAGTAGATTGGGCAATTATTCTAAGTGATATTGCAAACAAAGTGTACTTTATACACAGGAGAGATACATTTCGTGCTGCACCTTCGAATATAAATGAGATGATGGAAAAATGCCAAAATGGAAAAATAGAGATGGTAATACCATACCAATTAGAAAAACTTATTATTGAAGATGATAAATTGAAAGGTATAAAAGTAAGTCACATTACATCCGAAACTGAACTACAAACAAAAAAGTTAGATGTACAGTATCTATTACCATTCTTTGGGCTTTCGATGGTGAATACTTTTATTCATACCATAGATGGTATCGTACTCACCGAAGATAGTAAGCAAATAAAAGTGAAGCAGTCCGACATGTCAACTGCAGTAAGTGGGCTATTTGCAGTAGGCGACGTATGCTATTATAATAACAAACTAAAACTTATTCTCACAGGTTTTTCAGAAGGTGCAACTGCAGCACATGCAGCATTCAAAATAGCGAGACCAAATACAGAACTAAGAATCAAGTATTCTACTCAGCAATTCCACTCATGAAAAACAGTATAGAAGATGTATTAGGATATAAATTTCAAAATATCTTATTACTTCAAGAAGCACTTAATCACCCTAGTTTAAACACCACAAAGTGGAAAAAGATCAAAACATATCAAAGATTAGAATTCTTAGGAGATGCAGTAATACAACTCGTACTTTCTCATTACATATATGCTCTAGCATTTCAATATAGTGAAGGAGAGCTTTCTCTTATGATGTCAAATCTCGTAAATGGTGAAGTATCAGCACGCATAGCAAAAAGCATATACCTTGGAAAATATATCGCAATGAGTTACTCAGAAGAGAATGATCTTGGCAGGACAAAAAATAGCAATCTCGAAGATGCGTTGGAAGCTGTTATTGGAGCAATATACCTTGATGGCGGATTAGAAGAAGCAAGAAAAGTTATTCATAGTTTATGGAAAGATATGATAGATGCTAAAAGTATTAGTTCTCTTACTAGAAAAAATGAAAAAACTGAGCTACAAGAAATATTACAAGAAATGAGAGTGGAGTTACCACAATACCGATGTATTGGCATAGAAAAAGAGAAAGATGAGGAAATTTTTGTAATAGAAGTGAGTGCTGGAAGATGGAAATGTGAAGGAAGAGGCAAGAATAAAAGAGAAGCAGAACGTTCGGCTGCTAAAGAGATGCTAAAATTTATGGCAAAAGGAAAGCAAAAAAGCTGATATAATACCTTAAAATGGAATCTCTAAAAAATATAAATTTTAAATAATACAATATAAATATAGGGAGTGGTTACTCATGAGAGATTGAATGAAAAATATATTGAAAAAACAAAGGAGAATGAGTGTAATAGCATATAATTATTAGAAAGAAATATATTAGAATGGCTTACTGTAAAGCAAGAGACATCGTGGTAGAAAAAAACGATATAATGGACAAATTAAATATGTTCATTATGAAAAATACATTAAGTGGAATTGCGATAAGTATAGTAATATATGGAGGAATAAGTTTCTTTTATAGAAAGGAATTGGACGGCATAAGTGATGACATGGAAGCTAATGACATAAGTGATAATAAAGATAATAAAGAGGAGGATAGTGTGGCGTCGGGAGAGGCTAAGAAAGAGGAAGAGATGAAGAAAGAATGGTGGCAGAGTGCAGAGGAAGAGACGAAGAAGGAATTGGAGAGATTAACTGATGAGCAGAAGATACGAATGAAACAATTGAAAGCTACTGAAAAGGATTTTGAAGAGCGTTACGTAAGGGTACAAGAATATATAAAAACATATCAAGTAGTGAAAAATTATCGTGCAGAGTTGAAATTTTTTGGTAAAAGAATGGATGAAAAGACATATAAAATTGTTATCCTAGAAAGTAAAATAGAACAAAAAAAGCTGATAGGAGATGGAATTGCTGTAGCGGAAATAGAAAAAGAAAAGCTAAAGACAGTATATGAGAGATTGGAGGTAGAAGGAGAAAAACTTGTAAGGATATTACAGGACTCACGAGAATATATAGAAACACATCCAGAAGTAAAAACTGAGAAAGAGAGAATGACATTATTGGCTCATAAAATGAATGAGTCATTTACTGAAGCAGATATACTACATAATAAAGCAGATAAAAAGGAAATAGAA
>NZ_CP110343.1:321822-575054 GCF_034359305.1 Candidatus Fokinia cryptica
TTTCATATTTAGCTTTGATTATACTAACAATTTCAGATCATATGCTAAAAAAAAACGTGTTCAAGTGCTTTTTGAAAAGCATCTCAATATACAGACCAAGAGTTATACTTTCTTCATCCAAAAAATCCATCACACATGCTGTGCGTCCTCCAAATATTCCACATGCTGGAATTTGTTCGAGATAATTTCGACAATCTGAAATATTAATGGAAATACCATGATGTGAAATCATGTTCGAAAATCGTAACCCTATTGAAGCAATTTTCGCTTCTTCATTTCTAGCATTTTTCACCCATATTCCTCTAGCATCGTTCTTTTGAAATGCTGCGATGTCAAGCTCTTTTAAAGTGAAGATAACAGTACATTCTAATTTATTGATAAAATCTCTTATATCGATGTGTTTGTATAAATTAGGGAGAAAAAAAATTGGATAAAAAATTTTCTGCTGGGGCCCATGATAAGTTATTTTTCCACCACGATCAGTTGAATATAAAGGTAAAATTTCATCCTTTATCTTGATATGCTCTATTTTTTTGCCAGGAGGGTACCGACTGAATGTGGTATAGCATGCTTCGTGTTGAAGTATAAGTAATAAATGAGAGTTGTGCTTTTTGACGTAGTTACTCGATTGTTTCATAAGAAATATTACTTCTTCATAAGGAAGGCTATAATCTGTAGTGATTACCTCTATCTTGGTAGATAATAACTTGCTCATGGAGAGTTTATTAATCATACTATATGTTTATAGTACTACTTAACTATGTAAAATTACGATTCAAGAGTTTTACCTAAATTTCTCACATATTGTATTCAAAGAATTAGTTATGTATGCTCACCGCGATGTATATCTTTTAGAGGAAAGCAATGTTGGATCTAAAACACATTATCCAAGCTAAAATTAACCAGCTCATTCATGAAAATCCGGAGTGTATTCGCGAGTATGGTATTGTGGTAAAGGCTTTCGATGGAATTGCGATAGTATACGGGTTGCTAGATGTAGGGATGTCAGAGCATGTGACATTTCAGGATGGAGGTTCTGGTATAGTATTGTCATTAGAGGATGATGTTGTAGGTATTGCTATGATAGACGTCCTAACTGTACGGGAGGGAGCGAAGGTGTATAGAACGAAGCAAGTGTTACAAGTTCCGGTAGGTATGGAATTATTAGGAAGGATAGTGGATCCACTTGGTAATATTTTAGATGGTTTAGAACCATTGCCGGAAAATATAAAGCGGAGCAATATCGAGCAAAATGCACCGGATATCATGTCTAGAAAGTCTGTTAATGAGCCGTTACAGACAGGTATACAGGTAATAGATGGGCTAATCCCTATAGGAAGAGGACAAAGAGAACTCATAATAGGTGATAAGCAAACAGGAAAGACTACTATCGCAATAGATGCAATAATAAGGCAAGCACAGATTAATAATGAGATTAAAAATAAAGCAGATAGAGTCTATTGTGTTTATGTTGCAATAGGGCAGAAACGATCATCTATTGCTAAAATAGCTCAATTGCTTAAAAAGCATGATGCAATGAATTATACTGTAATTGTTGCTGCTTCAGCTTCTGAAAGTCCTACACTAAAATTTCTTGCTCCGTATTCTGGTTCTTCAATAGGAGAATTCTTCCGTGATAATAAAATGCATGCATTAGTGGTGTACGATGATCTTAGTAAGCATGCGGTAGCTTATAGAGAATTATCTTTACTTCTCAAAAAACCTTCTGGTAGAGAAGCATATCCAGGTGATGTATTTTATATACATTCAAGATTACTCGAAAGAGCCGCAAAGCTTTCAGATCAAAAAGGTGGAGGCTCTCTTACTGCTCTTCCTATTATTGAAACTCAAGGTGGAGATGTTTCTGCTTATGTACCTACAAACGTTATATCGATTACTGACGGACAGATTTTTCTCGAGAGTGAGCTCTTTTATAATGGTGTTAGACCTGCTGTAAATGTTGGATTATCAGTGAGTAGAGTAGGCTCTGCTGCACAGCTTGATGTAATAAAAAAACTTACAGGTATAGTACGTTTAGAACTTGCTCAATACAGAGAAATAGAGTCTTTTTCTCAATTTTCTATGGAATTAGATAAAGCAACAATGGCTTTACTTGAGAGAGGGAAGCGTACCGTAGAGATGTTGAAGCAGGATCAGCATCAATTATACGGTACCGAAGAGCAGGCGATACTAATGTTTAGTATTGTGAAAAATCATTGTGACGATATTCCAGTTCAGTATATTATGCTCTTTAAGTCAAAATTGATCGAATATATAAGAGAGAATTTTAGCTCGATTTCGACAGAGTTCAATACTAATTCGTATAAGTTTACTCCTACCTTAGAGAAGTTCATTTCTGACTTGTTAATAGAATTTAAAAGATCATTCTCGGATATACTGCGTAGTGCAAGAGAAGTTTAATTGTTTATACCTTTTTTATGTTGGATTTTTTTACGCAGCATAAGAGAACAACAATAGTGCTGTTACTCTTTTCTATTTTTATAGGTTATTTATCGTATCTTAAAATACCAAAGGAAAATAATCCAGATGTTAAGATACCAGTTATATATATGCTTGTGATGCAACAAGGTATATCTCCAGAGGATTCGGAACAACTTATAGTAAAACCTCTAGAAACAGCATTGCGTGGTATTTCAGGTATTAAACATATCACTTCTCACGCATATGAAGGAAGTGCTTCAATTATATTAGAATTTAATAGTAATATTGATCAAGATAAGGCTCTTGAGGATGTGAGGAATAAGGTGGACGATACGAAAAATCAACTTCCAAAAGATGCTGATACTCCAGTCATACAGCAAGTAGATCTTAGTTTATTTCCGGTATTGAATGTAATTTTATCAGGTGATCTCGATCAAAGAACTCTAATTTCTATAGGAAGGGAGATGAAAAACCAAATTAAAATGATCCCTGAAGTGTTAGAGGTAGATCTGAGTGGTGATAGAGAGCCTTTAGTTGAAATATTAGTTAATCCGAGCAAATTGGCTCTATATAATTTAAATCCTTCAGTAGTTGCTGATTTTATCAGCAAAAATAATATGCTTATTACTGCTGGAAAGATAGATAATGCTGGAGGTGCATATCAGATTAAAATTAAAAATCTGATCGAATCATACCAAGAACTTTTAGATTTTCCGATTGCAAATTATAATGGTGCAGTGCTGAAAATTAGAGATATTGGAGATGTAAAATATTCATTCAAAGATAGTACTACAATAGCTAGAATAAACGGAGAGCAAGTAATTGCATTAGCAGTTTCAAAAAGAAATGGGGCTAACATAATAAATACTTTGGAAAAGATAAAAAATCTCGTTGAATCTAGAAAGCAATATCTACCAAAAAATCTTCATATTACTTATTCAAACGATGAAGCAAATGAGATAAAAGAAACTCTTTCTGACTTAGAAAATGGTATACTACTCGCTGGTCTGTTGGTGTTGCTGATAGTATTTTCTACTATGGGAATTGGTTCCTCTTTATTAGTGGCGTTTTCTCTTCCTGCTTCGTTTTTTGCCACCATACTGATTTTGTATGTATGTGGATACACATTAAACATAATAGTTTTATTTAGTTTAATCTTGTCAATAGGAATGGTAGTAGATGATGCTATTGTTGTTAGTGAATATGCAGATAGAAAAATTACTGAAGGTGAGGAGCCATCAAAAGCTTTTCTTAGTGCTGCAAAGAGAATGTTATGGCCGATTATAACGTCAACTTTAGTAAAGGTAATAGTATTTTTGCCTCTTCTTTTTTGGCCCGGTATGGTAGGTAACTTCATGAAGTATATGCCAATTACAGTAACTATGATATTGACTTGTTCACTGCTATTTGCGTTATTCTTTCAACCATCTGTAGGCGCAATTCTTATAAAGAAACCTCGTACTATAGATAGTAGGAAAGTTGATGAAATATATGCTTCTGAAAATGGAGATCTTTCTGAGCTACAGGGAGTGTATAAAGTCTACTACAATATACTTATAAAACTCACCTCTAGACCGAAAAAATCAATCCTCTTATTGTTTTGTGGGATAATATGCATATATGTAGTTTTTGGCTTTTTTAGCAAAGGATTTGAATTTTTCCCTGATATAGAGCCTAAGAATTCTCTATTAGTAATACGTTCTTCAGGTAATTTATCTATGAAACAAAGAGATACAATAACTAGAGAGGTGGAGTCTCAAATTATGGATTTTAAGGAAATTAAGCACTTTTATACGAAAATAATTGCAGATGCACGCTCTCAAAGCCTTAAAGATGATACTATTGCCACTATAGATATGGAGTATGTAGACTGGAAAATAAGGAGAAAAGCGAAAGATATTCAAGAAGATATAAAAAAAGCAGTAAAAAATGTAGAAGGTATAAAGTTTGAAATTCTTTCTGGTGATTCTGGCCCAAAATCAGGAAAGCCGGTATGGTTTAGTGTTAGAGGAGATGATTGGAGTAGTATAAAGCGAGTTACAGAGCACGTAGTGATGCTAATGAAAAAAGATGACAATTTCATAAATGTTGAAACTTCGGAGCCTTCTGAGGGATTAGAGTATAGGATAAACGTAAATAGAATATTAGCTGCTAAATATAATATTACTGCTGCAAATGTAGGACAGATTGTTCAAATGGCTACTGGAGGATTGCTAGTATCCAAGTATATTACTAAAGATTACGATAATGAAATTGATATTGTAGTGAGATTTCCAGAAGAGTATAGGAACATAGATTGGATTAAAAATGTTAGAATCCCTTACGGGAAGGGGAGTGTACCTTTAGAATGTTTAGCTGAAACTAAAGCTACTAGAAAACGTTCTGAGATACTGCATGTAGACTGTGCAAGAGCGATTACAATTCAAAGTGATGTGAAAGATGGTGTAGTTCCAGAAAAACAGATCGAACTGATTCAACGTTGGTTTTCTGAATTAGAAGAGCAAAAAGTGTCGATGATTGTGCACGGAGATCTTGAAAGTCAAAAAGAAAGTGGAAATTTTCTTGGAAATGCATTCCTATCAGCAATTGTCATGATGTTTATAGTTATGCTTACGCAATTTAATAGTTTTTATAACGCGCTTGTCGTTATGAGTTCTGTTGTGCTTTCTACTGGTGGTGTGCTTTTGGGGCTTATGCTATCAAATCAAGCTTTTGGTGTTGTAATGTGTGGTATAGGTATTATTGCACTTTCTGGAATAGTATTAAATAACAATATAATATTAATTGATACTTATCAGTATTTGCGTAAATTAGGACATACTGTAGAAGATGCTGCTATTAGAGCAGCTGTGCAGAGATTTAGACCAATCACCTTAACAGCTTCTACTGCAATACTTGGTTTATTACCTCTAGTTCTGGGGTTGACTATTAATCTCATAGATAGAGAGATATTGTATGATGCTCCTTCTAGTCAGTGGTGGAAGCAGTTATCTGCTTCGATTGCTGGAGGGCTTACATTTGCTACTATCCTTACATTATTTTTTACACCATGCATGATTCTCTTAGGGAAAAGATTTGAAAAAGAAGAGACGGTAGTAGTAAAGGAGGGATTGGAATAATATATAAGTTAAATAATGATATGCACCATCTATAATTTGAATATTTTGTGTGGTTTAGGATTTTTCTTAAAATTTTAAATTAAGCATTTTAAATATTGTTTTTCATATATAAAAAAGATCTTCTAAAATAGCTGCAATATTTCTTCTTAAGATTGACAATTACTTACGTAATAAGAGAAATCACAAAACAAAATTTCTTGTTTTTTAGTATGTCGCTAACGTTTAGTGAGCTATTAATGTTCGTTTAATGGTATTTCAGTTACTTTTTCTAGTATCTTGTTTTGTTTAAAAGTATAGAGTTATTGTAAAATTGTAGAAAGACTTTACTTTAGGTGCGAAAATGTTCCTATGCGAGTACAGTAGGAGAGCATTTGTAAATAAGCATTTCGGATTAATAATGAAGTTTTTATGCTGATAATATAGTTTATGGTTTATGGGAGATAATATGAAGAGCCGCATTTATACTATCAAGTCTGAAACTTGCTATGGAACTTTCTTCTTTTCTCAATTAGTAGAATGCTATACTTGAGTCTACTTCAGGTACGAAAATGTTCCTATGCGAGTACAGTAGGAGAGCATTTGTAAATAAGCATTTCGGATCAATAATGAAGTTTTATAAAGTATGCTGATAATATAGTTTATGGTTTATGGGAGAGATATGAAGAGCCGCATTTATACTATCAAGTCTGAAACTTGCTATGCCTTTTTTCTTTTCTCAATCAGTAGAATGCTATACTTGAGTCTACTTCAGGTACGAAAATGTTCCTATGCGAGTACAGAGGAGAGCATTTGTAAATAAAATTCAGATTAAATGATTTTTTTAAACAAAAGGGACGATTTTACCACTCACAACTTAGGTGTAGCAAATTTTATATGCTACACCTATTTGGCTATTCAAGCTTCTCCAGTTTCATTAATTTTCTGAGCTCTTCTTTCCTCAAATTTTTCAGACATAGGGAATATAGCAATAATCCAAGGTATACATATCAATATTGATGTCCACAACAATGCATCTTGTATATCAACTATACTAGGTGCAACAGAAGGACTATATACTACTACGTACAACCAGAGTAGAAATTGCTGCCATAATCCACCAAACCCTTTTCCTGTTCTGCCACCCAATACACTTACTACAGCTTTTCCTCTGGTACGTAACTCTTCACCTAATACTGTATATACTCTTTCTAAAGATGAATCAAAAAGCGGATATTTAGCACCTTTTCCTACGACGTTCTGTATAGCTCCACATATAGCTATTACTTGTATTGCTTTAATTCCAATATATGTAGCAACCCACGTCTCAACACTACTAGAAAACTTAATACATCCAAAAAACAGTATAGCAGTGCCAAGTATGATAGCAGGTGTCATAAGTGCTATAGTACGCCACTTCATTTTTTTACCAATATAAGAACCAAATAACCCAAACAATATTGCAGAACCTGCTGTCCACATTTGCACTCTAGAATTGAATAGGAAGTAAGCAGTTTTACCAGCAAATGCCATAGATGCATACTTTTTGTACACTCCCTCTATGGTATTAAAAGCAATTCCATATGCCAGAACAAAAAGTACTAAAAATCCTATTTCCGGACTTTTCATGATGAAAGAAATGCTATCTCTAAAGCTCATCTTAACTTTTTCTCCTTTAAATCCTTTTGTTAGGTTAATCGTTGCACTTCCTACTACACCTTTAAGTCTTTCGATACAGAATGCTAAAACGGCGGTAGACGCAACACATCCTATTCCAACATTTGCAAGGACAACGTCCCAGCTTTTCATGATTTTTTCTCCATTTTCTCCAATTGAAGCTGATACAAGAGAAGAGAATTCTCCCGAAGCGAACAATCCAACTTGTGCCGCAATACCTAATTTAGGATATAATCCAGAAGCTTCATCAGTTCCTGTAATTTGGTTTGCTATCTGCCAAAATAGTAGTGATAGCATGAATGTGCCGTACAGTTCAGCTGTGAGATAGTAAAATGATACAACCCAATAACGAACAACACCTATCGGGTAATAGAGAGATGGAAATCTTTGCTGATATTCTGCTAAATCGTCAAGAAAGTAGTCCGTATACGTATCGTTTATCATAAACCCGTATACCATTATGATAGCTCCAAAGATGAAGTTGAAAAGGTGATATGTGTGAACTCTATTAAGTTTTTTAGATATCTGCATGTAGAACACCATCGCAAATGCTGCAACAGGCAGTACTACAAAAGATTTTATAGCACTCAAGAATTCTGGCGCTATATCTACAACAAACGAGTCTTTTATACTTCTTAATATGCTATACTGAAAGACAGTAAAAACTATCATTATAGTAAGCAATATATTTTTCTCTAAAGATTTTCTCATTTTTTATATTAATTAACACTAATACTCAGATTAATATACGTATATAGTTCCTTAAAAAGCAACTAGAATATCGAGAAAATCTATTATATTCTGTGAAGAGGTAGGTGAATTAATGTTTTTAAGATAGTGAATAAAAATCCGGATGCATTAGACGATATTCTCGCAGAAGAAGTCTCTGAAAAGTGGAATAGAAGAGTTAAATTCGCAGGCATAATAATTTCGTTAGGATTTATATGTACTGCGGTATTTATTGGTGTAAAGCAGTTTTATGATTATAAAAGGGTAAAAGATACTAAGGACGATGCTGCACTTTTTACAAGAATACTATACGAAAATCCATCTACAGGTAATTTAGAGCAAGAAGATATGCAATACAAAACTAATGCATATATTGGATTATACGAAAATTATAAATTAGGTTTGATATTAAGAAATTATGAACCTGCAAAAGCAATTGTGAAGTGTCAGAAGATTGCTGATCTAGGTATCGATGATGGAATTACAGAATATAATAAATTCCTTGGATATTCATTACGATTGAGGAGCGGTATTGCAAAAGATAACGATCCTTTAATTATGAATGATGTTTCAGTGTATCATATACTTCAAAATGTGATAAAGATGTCTTTATACACTTCTCATAATGAAGGGAAAAAAGCCCTTGCTATTTCTTCAGAGTTAACCAATTCCTTTCATCTGAATGAGGAACTACATGCTATTATAAATGAAGTTGTGAACTATATAATCATCGAAAATCGTACGGATAAAGAGTAAATGTTCGATAAAGTGAGTTTCAAAGAGTATTTGAATATTGCTTCGATGATGGAGTTGATTTAACGTGTGGCTAGTGTAGTCGGTTCAGCTGATTTTTTGGATGACATTTTAAAAAAGAAGAAATGAATAGTATAAAAGATACTGATTATGAAGTTTATAAAATCATACTAAAAGAGTTACATAGGCAACAAAATTCCATTGAATTGATTGCTTCAGAAAATTTTGTAAGTAGTGCAGTGATGGAAGCATGTGGCTCGGTACTAACTAATAAATATGCCGAGGGATATCCTAAAAAAAGATATTATGATGGATGCGAGTATGTAGATGAAGTAGAAGCTCTTGCAATTAATAGGGTGAAATTGCTCTTTAATTGTAGTTTTGCTAATGTTCAACCACATTCTGGTACTCAAGCTAATCAAGCGGTTTTCAGTGCTTTATTAAAGCCATATGATAAAATTATGAGTTTGTCTTTGGATTGTGGTGGCCATCTTACGCACGGTAGTAGCGTTAGCATGTCTGGAAAGTGGTTTAATGCTGTACACTATAAGCTAAATCCAGAAACACACGTATTAGATTACGATCATATATATGATATGGCTCAAAATGAAAAGCCAAAGCTCATAATTGCAGGTTATTCAGCTTATCCCAGAGTTATAGATTTCAAGAAATTTCGAGAAATAGCAGATTCTATTGGAGCTTATTTTATGGCTGATATAGCACATTATGCAGGTTTAATAGCGGCAGAATTATATCCTACTCCATTTCCTTATGCACATGTAGTTACAGCAACTACACATAAAACATTGAGAGGTCCAAGAGGTGGGGTGATATTATGGAATGATGACACTTTAAGTAAGCTAATAAATAATGCGGTTTTTCCCGGAATTCAGGGAGGACCTTTAATGCATATAATTGCCGCTAAGGCAGTTGCATTTAAAGAAGCAATGTCACCTAATTTTAGGGAATATGCTAAGAATGTGATAAATAATGCAAAAGCTATGGCTACATGTTTTTCAGATATAGGAATTAATACCGTAACTGGCGGAACTGATTCTCATATAATATTAATCGATCTCAGAAAACATGGAGTAGATGGAATTACTTTATCTAGAGCACTGAATAGTATAGGTATTACATGTAATAAAAATAGTGTACCATTCGATGAGCTAAAACCCGCTTATACGTCCGGTGTTAGGATAGGAACTCCTGCTATTACTACAAGAGGTATAACTACCGATGTATGTTATGAAATTGCGTCTCATATAGCAGATTGTATTAATGTATTGAGAGATATAAATGACATGGGTGATTTTACGGAAACTGCTTGTGCGAAAAATATTGGTGAACAAGTAAAGCTTATATGCGAAAAATATCCACTATATAGAGATCTTGTTGTGTAGAAGAAAATGAAAAGAAGCTTCATTTTTAAACTTTGCTTGTTATTACTTGTAGTTTATACGTTTCTCCTGAAATCTCCCATATCATGGGCACTGAAAAATGTATGCTTCTCTCCATCTAACTGTTGTGAAAATAATGTTATTGAGCTTACTAATAAAACGCTACACTCGATAGATATTGCTGTATACTCATTGACTAATATGAGAATATACGATGCTTTAATTGATGCTAAAAAACGTGGCGTAAAAATTAGAATTATTTCCGATAAATTGCAAAGTGGTGGGAAATTCTCTCTCATTCCAGTATTAAAATCCATGGGCTTTAATGTAAGGGTAAATAAAAAAGTAAAAATTGAACATAATAAATTTAGTATATTTGATAAATCTATTATGTTGACTGGTAGCTATAATTGGACAAAGGCTGCTACAGATGGTAATTCTGAAAATTGTATTGTAGACAAGAGAAAGAGAATAATATCACGATATACAAAAAGATTTGAAGAACTGTGGAATATGTACGAATAAGAGGATTATGATAAGTAAAAAATCACACTAATCTTCAGTTGAAGTCGATAATTTCTTATATTTTTGAAGTGCTAAAGATCTTTTTAACGGAGAAATACGATCTAAGAATACCTTACCATTAGTATGATCGATTTCGTGCTGAACACATACCGATAATATTGAGTGTGACAACTTTAATACTTTAGTGTGCATTTTTATATCTTCATACTCAATTGTTACATCTGCTGGTCTTTTTACTTTTACGAATAATTTAGGGAAAGACAAACAGCCTTCTTCGAATTCAGTGTAATGATCGGAACTTTGTATTATTCTTGGATTCAGCATAACGATAGGGTATTTCTCTTCTAGTTCCATTATTTGAGAATACTCCAAATTCTGAGCAATTGGTTCACTGAAGAAATTTTCATGATGTAGAATAATTAACTTTACCAAATATCCAACTTGAACAGCTGCCAATCCGATGCCATTTCTTGTATTGGTAAGGTATTGATACATTTCTATAAAAAGAGTCCTAATTTCGTCCGTTACTGTATGTATTGGTTGAGATTTTTGATGCAATATCTCATTTGGAGCTTTTATAATTTCGAGTTTTGGTCTGAGTATTGACATGAAGTAAGACTATTAATTATCTATAAAAAATTAATTTCATATTCCACATTTAAGTTATTGCATATTTTATTAATTACTTCAGTTATTCGCAATTTTATCTGATCTGCGGTGTTGATATCTTGTCTTTCAAAAAATGTGTTACACCTAAATAATGTTCTTTTACTTGTAGCTTCCAATATAGAGATTGGCAATTGTTCTTCAGGAATTATACCGATTGTTTCTGTGAGTTCCATAGTGAATTTTTCATAAAATTCCGAAACTGTGTTCATGGAAGTTGTGGAAATATAGATATTAAAAGCTACATGTACTTTTGTAATCTTTGATGCATTTTCCACTGGAGTAGAAATAAAAAGAAGATTAGGTATACATATACTCTTATTGTCCATACCTCTCAGATGTGTAAATCTCCAATTAATCCTTTCTACTACTCCTTCTGGTTGTAGCAATCTATTATCTAATAATTTGATTTTGTGTCCTATCTTGAACTGTTGATCGGCATAAATACTAAGTGTACCAACTACTCCGCTTAGCCAATCTCGCGAGGCAACAGCAATAAGAAGACCGCTTATTCCGCTAAAAGCCATCAACCCTTCTATGCTAAGTCCAAAGATTTTTAATATACCAAATGCTCCAAACAGTACTATTATTGCTGAGATGAATTTAGAAGCTACGTCTACTGTCGGTTTATCTAGTACTATATCGCTATTTGATAAAAATGTAGGGGTATGGTGGATTATAAATTTTTCCGTAATTTTTATTGCCCTTATTATGAAATTTACCGCAAGTAAGATACATGCTATATTTACCGTTTTATTCATAAATTCAGGTTTTGGAATAAGCATAGTAGCTACTTTCCTTATCGATACTACCATTATTAGTAGACGTATTGGAGTGTAACCACTTAGTGCTATTCTATACCAATAGTTTGATGATGATGAGCTTCTTTTATTTTTATATAGCACTAAAATCCTTCTAATTAAAGAAAGTACATATAGGATAATTGCGGCCCATGAGATTGTAATAGCTATCCGAACGCTATTAGCGATGACAGTCCGATATTCTTCCAGTATAGAAGTATATAAGAATGAAAAAATGTCGAACATAAATCTTACTAATAGATACGGATTGCTTTTTTGGATATTTCATACACTAAACTGGTTCCTACTAAGCCAATAAAAATTAGTCCAACCTTAAATGCTAATGGAGTAATATATTTAATTCCTATTGCCCATGGAAACAGCATACATATTTCTACGTCAAATATTATAAATAGTGTTGCAATTGAATAAAATCCCACATGTGTACTACGTCTGTTTATTCCTACAGGTGGTAATCCGCATTCATATTCCGAAGTTTTTGCTTTGTAGTAGTTCGTTTTTGTAAGTAAAAAAGGAAGTGCATTTGCAATTACACTTAGGAGTACGACTATCAAAAAAAATATTGCTACCGGTTGGTAGGTAGAAATTACATCACGAGCAAGCATTGCTAATATAAGCTTAAAAACTTTACAGTGAATAATAGATGACTATACGATAAATATCTATATCATTGCATTAAAAGCTTTTTCAGTATTTTCATTCGATGTTACTAGAATTTCTCCATAGTTCTATGCTGTTAATAAAGAGTTTTCTTCACAGCTTCATGTTGTTAATTAAAAATTTAGGATATGTAGGGATCTTTATTACTTCCGTAATAGAAGGTACATTAATTCCGATTCCGAATGAGATAACGATGATTCCAGCTGGATACTTAGCTGCTCAAGATGTTTTTAGTCTTCCTTTAATCTTGATTTCTGGTATTTCTGGTAACTTTTGCGGAGCATTTATTAGCTACTACGTGTCATATAGGTATGGAGCAAAATTTATAGAAAAATATGGTAGATACTTTTTTATATCTGAAAATGCTATGAGTAAGGTAGAGAAATTTTTTCGTGAATATGGAAGGGTATCAGTCTTTATAGGGAGGATTATGCCTGGGGTGAAACATTTCATTTCTATACCTGCAGGCTTATCGAGAATGCCGATTGGAGTGTTTTGTCTATATAGTGGTGTAGGAGGAGGGATATGGGTTACGACTCTTGTACTTATAGGGTATCTAATGGGTGATAATGCAACACTAATTGCTAAGTACTTTGGATATTTAAATTATGTGATTATTTTTATGACTGTTGGAGTTGCTTTTTACATATTACGTAAGCCTTTAAGAGGAGCTTTAGTTATTGTTAAAGAGAAGATTAGCACTACTTTAAAAAGAAAATTATGATTTTTCTCAATATGCCGTTTGTTACGTTGAATATTATAATGTAAATTGTTATTATAATAACGCTGAGACGTGAGAGTTTTCAGACTCGTATTCTTTAAAATGGAAAGTCTGATGAGAAATAATCCGCAAGAACTGCGCAATAATATACCGGGTATACTGCTAATGTTGCTGAATGCATTCTCTCTTTCTGTATTGTATACATGCAGTAAGAAGCTAAGAGTTGTGTTCGAAGCTGAGCAATTGACCTTTTTATATAAATCTATTGTTTTCGTTTGTAGTATCCCATGGATATTCTATAAGCATAGAAGTTTGAGTGTATTGAAAACATCAAGGGTAGGATTGCACTTTATGCGTGGTTTGAGTGCATTCTTAGGTTCTTTATTATTTTATCATTCCATCTTGTATGTAAATACTACTGAAGTTGCTGCTTTTACATATCTTGAGCCATTAATAGTAACGATATTAAGTATAGTATTATTCAAGGAGAAGTATCATATCGGTACAATAATATTTATATCATGTGGTCTTATAGGGAATATATTGGTTTTTTCTAGTGGTTATAATAGTCAACATACCGCTCCGTTAATAGGTTATATGTACTTGATATTTGCACTACTCTGTTGGGGTGCTAATAACATATTTATAAAGATGCTAGGCAATACCGAGAGGACAGCTACTCAATTATTCTATAATGTTTTTCTAGGGACAGCGTTTTCTATTCCATTGGCATTTCGTTATGTTTGGACTATAGATTTAAGCTACATACCGTATATTTTATTAATGGGAGCTGCTCATGTAGTGCATATCATATCATTTTTTAAGGCTTTCAAGCTTTCTCCGGTTTCTGTAGTATTTCCTTTTGATTATACTCGTTTGATATTTACCGCTTTATTAGCATATCTTTTCTTAGGACAGAATCTTACGGTAATGACTATTACTGGGTGTGTTATTATAATAGTAGGCGGAGTGTTTATGGTGTATAGTGAAGCTAGAACTAAGCATGGACTTAAGCAAATAAGACATAATATCGAAAGTGAAGTAGTAAATAAATAGTTTTATCGTAAAATAGTATATGTTGTTTTTATAATATTGAATTATCGAAAGAAAAATTTTATACTCTATTTACTTACGATAGTGATCTACTGTGATGCAGAATAGCTTCTATAAGTTAGTTGCATTAGTTGCGTTATGCAGTGTACTTTCGGTTTTGTATTTTGGTTTTTCTATTAATTTTATTGTGGTAAAAGAATCGATATATGAGTCGATGGAAAAACGATATGGATACAAAATTTCATCAAGTGATGTGAAATTGTTTGTTTCATACTTCCCAGAAATAAAATTTTCAAATGCTTTTATATATGATAACAGAAAAGAAAAAGTTATTACCGCTAAAGAGATATGTATTAGATATAACATTTTCACTTTCATTGCTTCTGTCTTTAGTAAACAAGAAAATAAAGTCATTATAACAGATGGTAGCTTATATCTTAATTCTGTAGTTAAAGAGCCACCACCTATCCGTAATGTAGAATTACATAATGTGAAATTAATATATACTTCTTCTGATAAATTTCCCGATATCACAATATTTAACGGTTATCAGAATGCTTATAGCTTACGATATGAAGGACAGGCTCATATAAAAGCTGATAACAGTAATCATGATTTTTCTCTGATATGGAGCGATAAGGAATTGGATATGGATTTTTCAAATGTGAAGATCAATCTGAAAAAGCATAGTAAAGATAATTTAATGGAGTTGATAGTTTTAAACAAGAACGAAGAAATGATGAAATATCTGTTTAAATTTGAAAATAGTAATGATGAAGTCTCTATAAATCTTACCAAAATAAATAGTAAGTCACATGAATACTTATATAGAGAATGGGAAAATTTCCTGCATGTGAACTTTAAAGAGCATACTATATTATCAAATTTATCTATACCGATAGACATGCCTAATAATGTTAATCTTGAAGAAATTTATAAAAATAGAGATTGGGTTCAGTTGTTGAATAATTTGATATCAAATGGAATATTAATGATGGATATGAAAACAAATTTGGATTTGCAGTTAATAGATGAAAAAGTTGGAGATACGCTAAGTATTAACATGCTTGCTGATAGTAATAGTGGTGCTTATAGTGCGTTTTTTGATTCTAAAAACGTAAATATTAATTCCGGTGGTTATGGATTTGAAGATGCTGATGGAATTGGTATCGCTTTTATGAGTTCTAATATTACTTATAAAGCAGATAATATAACATCAACTTCTAGTGTTTCCATTTTTCCATCATTCTTATATTTATCAAATGTTACTAATGATGATAAAAACACTAATAATTTACGTACTCATATTGTAATGCATCAGGGCTGGGGAGGAGAAGCAGAATGGCTTATAGTGCATTCTTTAGATAAATTGGTTTTTTCTTTGAAAAACAACATCTTATCTAATTTTTTATCATGCTCATACCTTACCGATTACGATATTAGCGGTGAGACTTTTAATCAAAAATGTCAGTATCTACATTTTTTGAGAAATATAAAAGATGAGGTACATTTTTATTTGATTGCAGATAAGACAATGTCACAGCAATTAGAAGATAATGGTGTACTACTTCACGTAATTTTGGAGCGAGATAATATTTCAGGGGAATTTTCGCAATTGAATGAAAATCGTGAATTTTTGAGCACTATGAATTTTGCTGTTTCTGTTGTTAATTACAGACCAAATTTTACGCTAAATGGAAGGGTTAAATATATCAATCTTAATTTCTTCTCTTCAGCTTTATCGGAATTTCTAGCTGATGTTACTAATTATCAAAAACTCCCTCCAGAGATAATTGCAATATCTAAAGATATGGATTCCGATGAAGTAATACATTTTATGAATGTTGGATTTTTTGATCATCAAGTGGATGTAGAATGCGATTCTGTTACAGGATGGTTTTTAGGTGATAAAAAGATAAATAACTTAATGGTACAATCTCAAAATGATGAAGGAATTATAACAATTCGGAACTTACACGGAGACTTTGATAATGGAAATTTTGATATGCAAGCGAATATAAGTTTATATAAAGATTTACCACGCTATGAAGTAGCATTTGGGATATCTAATATAGATCCCGGAGTTATATCACGATTTTTATTGGACAATAATATAGTGATTGATGGTTTTACAAGCATTAATGGTCTTTTGAAAACTGAAGGAATATATAAATCTTCGTTCTATCATAATTTATCTGGACAAGTAATGATGCAAGGAAAAGCAATATCTATATATAATTTAGATATATTATCATTTATTAAATACGTCAATAATTCTACTGTAGAGAATTTCGATAAAGATAAAGCTGCTCAGACACTAAATCAAAATAAAACATACTTCGAAAATACGAATTGTACCTTGGAGATCGATAATGGCATAGGTACTATAGATAACGGAGTTATTAGTACTAATGGAATTAGCGGCTCCTATGCTCTTACTTGGGCATTATTGGAAAAAATACTCAAGCTACAGTGGAGATTTTCTTTTATTAATCGAAACGAAAAACAAGTGTATTTGCCTATAGAAATAGAAGGTAAGATCCCGGTTTTTAGTATATCTTATGATTTTAGTAATTTTCTGCCAACTCCTACTAAATAAATATAATTATTTGGCTCTCATTGTACTAAGATATTGGAGATATGCTAGTGCGCATGATGCTTTTCTAGATATTATATCTCCTTCCGCTCTACTAGTAATTACAATTGGAATCTTAGCTCCAAGCACAATTCCTATACTTTTTGCATCGGATAAGAAACTCATTTGTTTGAACAATATATTACCCGATTCTATATCAGGTACTACGAATATATCAGCATCTCCCGCAACATCGCTTTTAATACCCTTTATAACTGCGGCTTCCTTAGAGATTGCGTTATCAAAAGCTAGTGGTCCATCTACAATAGCGTTCTTTATTTGACCACGTTGTGACATTTTAGATAATATTGTTGCATCTATGGTAGATTGCATTTTCATGTTTACTGTTTCTACAGCTGAGAGTATAGCGACTTTTGGAGTTCTTATAAATAAGGTAACATATAGATCTACAGCATTTTGCACGATGTCAACTTTTGTATTTAAATCGGGGGCGATATTTACTACAGCATCTGTGATAAAAATAGGCTTCTGATAGTTTGGAGTTCCTACAATAAACACGTGTGATATTTTTCTAGAAGTTTTAAGGTTACTTTCTTTATCTAGAATTGCATGTAAAACATCATCTGTATGTATATTTCCTTTTATAATACAATTTATACGCTGTTCTTTTGCTAAAAATGCTCCTTTCGCAGCAGCTTCTTCATGTGTACTTGCGTTAATTATTTCTATATTATTTAAATTAATTCCCTTGGATTGTGCAATATCTATAATCTTCTCTTTTGGACCGATTAGTATAGGATCTATAATACCATCCTTTTTCCCCTCATATGCTAATTCTAGAGATATATAATCTGTTGGAAAAATAATGGCGGACGGCATCGGTTTTGTCGCTATTTTTGAAAGACGCTCAAGCATCACTTCATATCCTTTTCCAAGTTTATCTTCTAATAGTCTTAATTTTGGGAAGTTATGGATATCTCTTGTTATAGGTTGTTGCGGTAATTCTATAATAAATTCACCATTACAAATTAGTATGTTATTAATATAACCAGCGATTTCAATTTTTATTTTTCTAGTGGTTTTATCAATGTTTTGTATGGTGTATTCGGCTTTAATTTTATCCCCTATCTTAATACCACTTATGTTTTGTAGCCATTTGAAAGAGGTAGATTTATAATTTAAACTAGCCCCAAAAATTTTAGTTTCAATGCTTGAGAAAACGTACTGTAAAAACGTCAGATATATATATGCAGAAGATGTGTAAGAGTCGCATGATGTGGTAATGGGCGATATAAATGTCCAATCTTTAGCATCTCCAAAAAGGTGAGTGAGTATGTTGATATCATTTTCATCTACAAGTTTTTCTTCTGTTTTTTGCATTCCGACTTTGCATTTTTCTATAGATAATAGTTCGTTGCTATATAGCATTTTGAGAATATATTGCTCTTTTTTCTAAAGTTATCTTATATGATGAAATCTTACAAGATATTATTGTTCTACTATTGCGTTATAGATTCTAAAACATACTGCTTCGATATTTAGTTTTAAAATTTTATTTAAGAGTGAATTTTGTAAGCCTACATTCATAGTAAATGATACTGAAGTAGTATTTTTATCCTTTCTTTTTAGTTTCCAACTTCCATTCATAGTGTGGAATATTGATTCATTAGACTGAATCTTTATCTCTATAAATGATAAATATTCCGAATATTTATCTTCCATTTCTTTTATTTTATGTAAGTTACGTGCAATTTCTTGTAATTGAATATTACATATGTTGGTGTCAGTATAGAAAAAACATGCAACATGTGATGTGAAGCTTTTATGAAGAATCTTCCACTTAAAGTGTATTGTACCTGTGAATTCACCATTATTTAGTTTATCAGATTTTTTATAAATGACTTGCGAACAATATGGTATGAAATTCGGATAATCCTCTATATCTATGATCTTTTTGAAAATTGGAAAAATTTTATTTGAGACATTTTTTTCTACAGATATAACATGCTTCATATTATAAGCTATGATTGATTTTTTAGAATAATTACTAGATGTTCTATTTTTCCACATACTCTATGCAATGAAGTTGAATTTTATAAGCGGTTATGATGCTTTGCAATTAATAGAAGAAAAAATTGCTCTGGAAAAAACATATGTACTCAGTGGGCTCGATAACGGAATGAAAAAAATTGGTCTTGCTCGATTTATTAGTCTAACCGGGAACGTAATACCATATGGTACGGTGCAAAATAATAATGCAGCACCTGAAAAAATTATAAAATTTATTATAGAATCAGTGCCAATTTGCTGTGTTATGGGGGTATGGCAACCTGATAATGAAAGTATAGAAAATTCGCATCTAAAAATATCATGGAAGCAACTTCCTGAAATGACAAAAAATCTTCTATGTGATATCCAAAGATTATCATGTGATATAGAAGAATTGTTAACTCTATACAATTCTACTGATAATTTATATGAGTTGAATCAACAATATCATGAATGTATTAATATTACTTTTTTTAATGAAAGTATGACTACTATGTTAGCAAATCATAAGCTTAAAGAAGTTGGATTATCCAGAAAGAAGAGGATATTATTAGATGATAAAATTGCGGCTACAGAACTTTTAGAGAGATTTATATCATTTTTCAAATTACGTTTAAAAGTATAAGCTGTAGTACAAACATATTTAGTAAATATATTGATTGCTCGTATTTTAGAGGTTATCCTAATATAGAAACTAATTTTATTACAAGCACATGGATATTACAGCAAAAAAAATCATAGTGTTATCCTTTTGCATTCTTTTGAGTGCTATTCTTTTTATTGGATGCAATGGTCAGTCTAATGCAGATTTGAGGAGTCCTTGTGCTGCGGGAGATTCAATGAATATTGATATTGCTAGCCGTACCCCTTGCATCAAAAGAGATGTTGAGATGAATGTTTACTTTATGTAGTTGTGGTATGCGAATTTATTGATGAAGTTAAAAAAATTAATAGAAGAAAAGAATTTCTTAGTATTGCTGTTTGCGGTATGTGGTTTTGTTATTGCTAATCTTTGTACCGATTTATACAGAGAAATTGTAGATGGTATGCGTGTAGGGTACGTTAGTAGTCATTTTTTGATGCCTGTGTATTTTATGCTAATTGGTATTGAGATGCGAAAAGAGATGAATGTTGGTGGGATTCTTAGTTCTCGTATTCGTATTGCATTTCCTCTTGTAATGGCTATCAGTGGAGTACTATTTCCAGCGATAATATATGTTGCTGCCGCCCTTATTCTAAAAGTTGATATTATCAACGGATGGGCAATACCGACTGCTACTGACATAGCATTTGCGACAACAGTTTGTTTGATAGTGCGTGGATTAAGAGAGAATTCTAGAAAAATTCTTACAGCTGTAGCGATATTTGATGATTTAATAGCTGTTTTAGTAGTAGCGGTTTTTTACTCTAATACCATAGAGATAGAGTATTTATTCTATATTGCTGTTTTAATATTTATTGCAAGTATTTCAAGTAGGTATATGGAGAATTTAGTAATATTATGGTTGTTGTTATTTGGACTTCCTTTATTTTGGTTGATACAGAAAAGTGGCGTACATAATACCGTTTCTGGATTTTTGATAGGAATTTTAATTCCCTTTGGCAAAAAAGCATTAGATGTAGAAAAAGTCCTTCAAGTTGCATCAACATACCTTATATTGCCACTTTTCGCACTATGCAATACTGGAATTACTATGAGTATTGGTGATCATTATGATGTCTTAGGTGTTACATTTATTGCGTTAGTTTTGGGTAAAAATATAGGTATCTCCACTTCTGGGCTGATTATGCTGAAGCGGTATAATATAGGTTACAAGATTAGTTTGGATGATATCTTAATGATAGGAGCATTTTGTGGTATAGGATTTACTATGGGAATGTTCATCGCTACCCTTTCATTTGAAGATGTGAATATACAGGATAGTGCAAAAGCAGGTGTTATATTAGGTTCTGTTATTTCTGCGATAATATGTGCAACAGTATCGAAATTGAGAAAAGCTAAACTTTCTTTTTAGCCACTTTTGCCATTATTATTACTTGTATCAGTTCCTTCATCTGCTTTAGTGTTATCAATACCAAAGATATATTTACCAACTAGTGATTCAATGTTCACAGGAGGCTGAGTCCACTCAAACTTACCATCATCAGCTAAGTATTGACTACTACTACCTACGTTTATGTTAACGTATTTACTCCCTATTAACGAATCACTTATGATTTCAGCTACTGAGTCAGAAGGGATTTTAAGATCTCCAACAATTTCAATTTTTAATACGGCAAGATAATCTTCATTAATAGAAATTTCACTTACTTTACCAATCTTTACTCCTGCAATCTTTACATCGCTACCCACTCTTATTCCATCTACTCTCTCAAATTCTCCTCTTAGTGTGTATTTAGACGTCTCCAACACGGTAGTATCATGTTTAAATACAATGATGATTGCGAATATAGTCAAGGCTATCACTATAACTCCTATAGTAACGTCAATAGATCTAGTGTTATACATTGGATGGATGAGATTGTTGTTTTTTTTGTAGTTCTTTTAATATTTCTACCGTTTTATCGTAATTTAAATGCTCATAATAGCTGTCATTTATCATGATTACTGGAGCATTGATGCAGCTACCAAGACATTCAACCTCCACGACAGTAAATAATTCATCTTCTGATGTTTCACCTACATCTATACCTATTGTATCACGTATTGCCTTATAGATCATCTGGTTTTGACATAATGCACAAACTACAGTTCTACATATTTGCACGAGATACTTCCCAACTTTCTTAGAATGAAACATTGAATAGAATTCTGCAATTTCTTTCACGTGAGCGGTGTTCATATGCAATACTTCAGCGATATGGCTCAATACTGCGTTAGATATCCAATTATTATTCTGCTGCTGTCCTAGCCAAAGTAATGGCATCACTGCACTTCTTTGTTTTCCTTGAGGATACTTTGCTATTATTTTTCTTACAGCATCCATATCTTTAAAGGAAAATTTTTCATATTCTTCCATAGCTCTACATTAAAGTTTTGTGAGCTGTTTTTTGGCTGCAAGTATTTTGCTGGCGATACTTTTGTCTATAAGTAGAAAATCCGATTCAATTCTAAATCCGCCTATCATAGAATCATCTATAAGAAATGTAGGCACGATAGAGTTGTTATCTACTGCTTCAGAAAGGCTTTTTACAAGATGTGCTTTCGTATCGTCATTTACTGGCCTAGTTGTGAATATTGTTGCTCTTCTGAGATTAGCGAGTTTATAAAATTTATTTATTGCAAATTGAATGAAATGATACATAAAAGGAAGCATCTTTCTATCTATGAGTAAATAGATGAAATGCTTAAGCTCTTCGAGCAGCCCGTGCTCTACATCATTAAGAGAGTTTTCGTGATTAACTAAATTGTGTATCACGAGTTCTCCTACGCTTTTCTGTATACTTTTAGGAGCGTGAATTGCTGAAAATCCTCTGCTAAGATAAATACTAGAGCGTGTTATGTCTAAGACGGCATTAAGAAAATCCAGTGCACTTATAACATTTTTCTCCAACAAATGAGATGTATTGTTACAAAAAACATCGCTCAGTTTTTTTATGTAGGAAGGAACCGAATAAAGCGAATTCATCACTTTTATATCATTTAGCTGTAGAAAGGCTGAAACGAGAGTAAACCAAAATTACTCCCAACACAATAGCTACATCAGCTAAATTAAAAGCAGGATAATGATACCGAGTTAGATGTATATCTATAAAATCTAGTACGTATCCTCTTACTATTCTATCGTATGTATTACCAATTGCTCCTCCTATTATCAAACCGACTCCAATACGAGATGCGATATCTTGCATTGATATGCTCCATATAAATAGTGTGAGAGTTATCAGTATTTGTAATACAATGAATGGGAGTTGGCTTGGAAAAAGAGAACTGAAAAAACCAAACATTACTCCATGGTTTTGAACATTCACGATATTGATAAAACTATCTACTCCGCGTACTTCAAGTGCACCATTAGGGACTGCGACTTCGGATACAGTTTTGGTAGCCAAATCTAATAAAAACGTAAAGAATGCTATAAAAACTACAAAGCATGGTGCTATGCAGTAACGTAACAGTATATTATTAATCTTCCCTTTCATCTCCATCTTTTGGTGAAAGGAGCTCATCTTCTAATTTATCGTCGAATAACTCATCTACCATTTCTTGTATCATGGCATCATTGCGTTTTTTAGCAACTTCCCTTTTGATATCAAGTGGATCTTTTTTCTTTAAAAACCAACGTGACTCTACCAGTTCCTGTATCATACCTTCACGCATTTTCTCCACATCTATTAGTCCTTTCTGTATTTCTGCTATCGCTATTGCGGTAGATTTTCGTCCCTCCATTCCAGATATAGCAGAAGGCGCACCTCGAGAAAGTTGTGAAGCACGATATGCCGCATACAGTACTATTTCGAACTGAGATAAATTTTTCTTTGGTGTAATAGGAGCACTCATGCTGGATTGGGTATCGTAAAATATATCAGCGTACCAGTCGTGATTATAACATATAGATAGAGTAAATCAATAGATTTCATTGAGTGACTTTTTATGTTACTTTAGAATAATGATATATAGTATAGGCAATTAAAACCTTACTTTTTTCCAAAAAATATAATATTTACATTTTTATTTATCTGAGTTTAGTAAATTCAATTCGTCTCAATTTTCTGAAGATAAAAGCTTTTTGTATCTTTAGTTACTTTTTTTTATTGTTATGCAGTTCCATAACAGTTTCAACAATATCATTTGTATCGGCATGCAAATATATAGATGTAGAGGCGATTGAAACATGACCTAGTAATTCCTGTATTTTTCTTATATCTCCTCCATTTTTTATTAGATGTGTTGCAAAACTATGTCTTAAGGTATGGGGAGAAGCTCTTGTATCAATGCCGAGAGAAATAAGTATAGATTTCATTTGCCTTCTGAATACATCAGGGTTTAATACATCTCCTCTTATTCCAATAAATATTGGTTGTTGTGATTCTAGTTTATGCGGACACTTCGTAATGTATTGTAGGATAGTATTCAATACGTGAGCTAATAGTGGTACTTTTCTTTCCTTTTTCCCTTTTCCTTTTACTATAAGACTTACATCATTTCTGTTGAAGTTAGACTCAAGGTTTTCGGTATTGAAGTTTATAATGTCGTGTTTTGTAATTTTCAGTACTTCTCCTATTCTTAAGCCATTTCCGTATAGTAAGGTGATGATACTTACATCTCTGTAAAATACCCACTCTTCAGGATATAAATCAGTGTTCGTAAATTGACATAAAGCGATACTATTATTTTCAGATATTGCTTTCGGAATGGTATTCTTAGTAGTTCTGATTTTTAATTTGTCGATGCTGATAAGAGTTTTTACATCATATTTAAATTCATCTTTTACATAGTGCAGGAAATATCGTAATCCGCATAACGTTCTACTATTTGATCTATGACTTACTTTCTGTTCTGTTCTAAAAGCAAGCCATGCTCTCATAGTTTGTATAGGAGCGTCAATAACATACTCAAGGGAGCACTTGGTTCCATGGTAGTGAGATAGAAATTCTATGAATGATGATAAATCGTGTAAGTATGCTCTAGATGTGTGTTCGCTACTGCCTATTTTAATGTATGAATGAAACTTCTCTACCATCGTCGCTAAAAGGTCATCACAGAGATTTTGTAATGATCTGAATTTCATGATTGAGTGTAAGAAAAAGGTGGTCAGAGCCGGAATCGAACCGGCGACACAAGGATTTTCAGTCCTTTGCTCTACCGACTGAGCTATCTGACCACAAATAGGTGGGCATATCATGCAACAACTTGAGCTGCTTCCTTTCGAATCTGACTCGTTTAGCGTTGATGACACCCCACATACTAAGAAGTACATACGGTATTGCATGCTGTCAATACGGATTTTCCTATGCAGTGATTTAAGTGAGGCTTAGAGTTGCATGAAAGTCATGTAAAATGCACTAAAAGTTGAACCGATGCTTTTTCTTCATTTATTTTTTTAAATGGATTATTACGCAAGATTATAATACCTAAAGTAAACGCACGAATGTTATTAAGAGTCGGAATTTACCAAGCTGTATTGTCTCAGTACTGATTTACATACAAGAAATAATCTGCATACAGTACCGAGATATAAGTTGTATTTTGTTAATAAGAAGTACTTTTCCTTATATAATATCAAAATATTATTACAATTGATGATGGCCTTTTACTTGCGTAGTTTTTTTGAAGTGTGTAAAAAGGATTTGTTTTGGAAAAATTTTAATGTTTGTTATGGACAACATAAATAGTACTAATTCCTCGAATTTGGATGAAAATGTTGAGAATGTAAGTGAGAGTGAGAATGCAGAAGAGGAGAACGATAAGGGCGATAGGAACGACGATGATATGGTATGTCTTTCAGTGGAGGCATCAAAGGAGAAGCAGTATAAGAGCTTGAGGAATAATGTTGAATTGAAATTCAAGAAAAAATCTGATGGGAAAGGGAATTTGATCGTCATCACTGGAGTGAATGGAGCTGGTAAAACTCATTTTTTGCAGGGGATTGCTAGGGATGTAACAAATGCACTACTTACGACTCGTAACTCAGCTTACGATTATTTCCATAATAGGCTTTGTACAATTGGAGATATCTATCATGAATTAGAAGATATTTTGCGGGAAATATATAAGCACTCTAAAAGGCCTCATAGTTGGCAGAATTGCTTATTTAATGAAGATAAAGAGGAGTATAAAGTAAGAGATAGCGTCTTAATACGCTTGTTAGTATATATGGAAGGGTTGTTTTTTTTTAGAAGAGGAGGTGCAGCACTAGAAATTACTGAATTTTCTAAGAGAGAAATTACTGAATTTCTAAAGGCACTTAATCTTTTAAAAATTGAGCATATTGAAAATTATCATTGTATTATAAGAGACAGCGATAGTTGTAAAAAGATCCTCATAATTCTTGAAGAAATTTTTGCAAAAACTTCCGCTGAGAGCAGAGGGATAAAGGATACAAAAAAGATAACTAAAGAGTCAGAATTTGAGCAATATATCCAAAAGCTTTTTGTGAGAAGTGCTATTGAAATGCACAGAGATGTTGTTAAGGCATTGAAGAGCATAATTTCTTATCACATATTTGAAATATTAAATTTAGAAGAAGATATAAATAGTAGTATCAAGAAGTGTAATATTAGTTTTAAGTATAAATTTACTATTGTAGGAGAAGAATTTTGTTTCACGGGTACAACAAAATTGAAAACAGGAGAAGAGCTACCTATTAATTTGAGATTTGAGGAGTTATCAAGTGGTGAGAAGATGATATTTGAATTGATATGTTATGCTACTTTCTGCAAAATGTTAAATATAAAATATCTACTATTTGATGAGTTTGATGCAAGTTTGAATCCCCAATTAGCAGAAAGCTACATCAAAACTGTGCGGGAAGTACTGTTGAAAAGTGGAATCACAGTCGTACTTACTACTCATTCCCCTTCTACCGTTATAGAGGTAGAACCGGATGAGTTGTGGTGGATGAGTAGAATGAGGAGAGACGATGGTAGCGAAGAAGTAGAACTCAAGAGCGCAGAAAATAAGGGTGGAAAAGTAAAGATTTTGGATTTCTTAGCTCCAAGGTTTACTCCATCTGAAGACGCTGCCAAACTTACATATAGTGCGATACCAAATGGTAGTATTGTAATTTTCGTAGAAGGAGAGTCTGATTTAGCTTTTTTCGAAGCAGTGAATGAAAAAATGGAGAGCATTTCGAAAAAAAATAGATATCATTTCTGTTATTTAGGAGGGATAACAAGGGCTTCTTATATTACTTTTATGCTTCAAAATTTCCCGAATAACTTAAAGAAAATTATCTTTATGCTAGATAGTGATAATGCAGGATGTGAAGCAATAGTGAATTTTTTAGAAAATAAGATTAAAGATCAAGATTTTAAAAAGAAATTTGTCACGGAAAATAATATTTTTCTCACTTTAATACAGTCATCTGATGGCGATACAGGAGAATATAAACTGGAAGAAATGATAAAAGACATTATGGAAGAAACATCAAGAAATGGTAGCAGTCCTCTCAAATGCAATTTTATACTGCTTCTATTGAAAGAAAAGTGGAAGATGATGAAGATTATGAAGGTAATAAACATCTTAGTACTAAGTAACAAAAGTTCTTCTAAAGATGGAGTAGAATTAATAAAGGATATTATAAATTATTCCTGTGATGAGCTCAAAGGTGCTTATGAAAGCAAAGTGAGTTCGTTGAAAGGATGTGATATAGAGAATTGGAATGAGCTGATACAAGATTGTAAAGAGGAGGATAAGGAAAAATTGGAAAAAGCTGGAAAAGAACTAGTTGGTTTTATAGGAGCAATAGTAAAACATTTGAATGAGGTAATTGATTATTTTGGGCAATTAAATGGTGATTCAAAAGATATAAGTGCTGCCACGTCAAACCGGAAAAAGATAAACTGGAAAGAGATAGAAGGAACAATAAATACTAGTTGTGTGGGTACTATAAACAATATTATAGCTAATTTGGAAGAGATAAAGAATGATAAAAAGGGGAAACAGTTAGAGGGAAATACAGAAAAGTGGGATGAGGCGATAGAGCTTATCAAGATAGTAGCTAATGGGACTACTTCAGAGCTCAACAAAGAGGTAATGAAAACTATTATTCCTTCAGATCCTATGACAAGTGAACCTGTTAAAAGGCAATTTGATTGGATTAATTCTATCATTGAATATTCAGAGGGAAAACAAGAAAAATTCGGTAAGGAAGTAAAAATATCTAAAAAAGGAAGAAACGTGAAGATTGTTACGAGAAAGTAATCCCAGCAAATGACACAATGCGTATCGGAAGAAGCACCACAAGAAAATTGAAGAGATGAAAAGATTGTTACGAGAAAGTAATCCCAGCAAATGACACAATGCGTATCGGAAGAAGCGCTACAAGAAAGTTGAAGATGAAAAAGGATGAATGAGATAGTATTGAAAAAAGTAGTACTGAAAAAAGTTTTTGGGGATTTTAGTTCACATCCTCACTACTTTGTTAGAAAAGAGCTTTGTGAAGAAAGACGCCCAAACGTAGCAGTTATGGCTTTCAGGATATAGGCACTAATCGCAAAAATATCAGAAGGATTTTGCGAAAATGCAATACAATGTAAGATTAGACCATACAAAACTATGGAGCGGGTGATGGGAATCGAACCCACGCGGCTAGCTTGGAAGGCTAGAACTCTACCATTGAGCTACACCCGCAAACGTGTACCTAGGTAACATATAAAATGAATGTTGAGACGTCAATATAAAATCCTTAAGAAGGCTATTATTTGTCGTTTTAAGAGATATGTTTATTTTTTGGAGATGTTTAGCATCTATTGAAGGTTATGATAAATTATGCTACATAATATCATGCAAATTTATCATTTACGCGAATGCAGAAATATACTCTTTCCATCATAAAGCCTGATGCGGTAGCTAGAAAAAAAATTGGTGCAATAATAGCTGATATAGAAAGTGCCGGATTTACAATAGTAGCTCAAAGAATGATTCATATGTCGAAAGATGAGGCTCGTGCGTTTTATGCTGTTCATTCAGAGAGACCGTTTTTTAATTCTTTGGTAGATTATATATCTTCCGGTGCCATAGTGGTGCAGGTTTTAGAAAAAGGAACTGACGTTGTTATGGCTTACAGAAAATTAATGGGGGCAACAAATCCTTCTGATGCAGAAGTTGGTACTTTAAGAAGAACATATGGTGCTAGTATAGAGGAGAATGCTGTTCATGGCTCTGACTCGGATGAAAATGCTAAAATTGAGATAGAATTCTTTTTCAAAAGTAATGATTTCAGTAATAAGTAACCGAAAGAAATTCATAAAGCTGTATTGTTAAATTGTGAAACATTTCCTTATGACATCTTTGAAGTTATTAGATCATGGACTAGCAGTATGTATTAAGATAGGCTTTTAGTGATGAAGTGTAATATAAGTTTAATATCTTTAAAAAGCAGGTAAGCTTCTAAATTAGTGAAAAATTTGTATCTTATGAATTAAAGATGTTTTATTAATTTGTTGAAATATTATTCACAAACTAAATTCTTTAATGTTCGTCTTCTTTTCGAAGGATTTTAACACATTTAGTATTTTTTCTGTATATTTCTTAGCGTAAATTGGAGTGAGAGAGTGAAATTGTGCAACAGCTTTTAGCCATTCTGAAGTGTTCTTATAATTTTGTACAATAAGATATGAGGCATATGCTATATTATTTGCTGGCTCTATCATCTGTTCTATGTTTTCAAAATTGTGAGCATGATATCTATAATTTATTTGGGAACATCCTACATCTATGTTTGAAATTCCTTGATTCACCTTGCTATTGAAAAATTTTATAGCTTCACTTTTAGTAGAAAATCTATATGACTCACCAGCGATTCCTATAGTCCATGGCCATGCTAATGCCATTCCAGCTTCTGAGTTATATATTCCAGACTCTACCACTGTAATAGCCAACAATAGATTTTCAGATATATTGTATTTTTTCTCATAAAAGATTGCAGGGATAATGCATTTTCTGTGTTCCAGCATATTGAATTTAATATCAGCATTAGGAGCACAATAGCCCTTTTTATAAAAACAAAAGGAAGAAGTAAGCAGTAAAAAAGCGAAAGAAATATTGCTTATTTTCCATATTTTCATTGTTGTTATACCAACATAAATTAGTAATAGATATTCTGACACACGTATTGCAAAAAGCAAGACATCTGTGTATGCTCACATCGAGTTGAACATACATAATTAGTGACTATGCATAGCGTTTTAAATTTCCTTCATATTGTTCCTTCTTTTCTTATTCTTGGCTTATTTCTAGTAATTTCTTTACGTTCTTTATGGCGCAAGTTCATTAATAGTAAGTTGGGTTATGAGTCCGAAGCTTCTTTTTTAATGGGCTCTTTAATGCTCTCTGCTGTTGGTATTGTGGCAGGTAGTTTTGTGCATCACGGTCATGAGCATGCTTTAGGTCTATTAGATCCTTGCTTTATATATGCTGCTGCATCAGTTATTGTTTCTATTACTTATCGTAAGGTATTAGCTAAGAAAATAGCGTAATTTGTTCTATCTGAAGTTTTTATTTGGTAGTTTAATTACTGGTAGTAGATTTTGTATTAATCTTTTTGTCTTTTTAGGCTGCGGGGAGAGCATAGTATTTGTTATGGGTAGAATTTTGTAATTTCTATTGATAAAGCTGTAGTTTTTTTTGGATATTATTTAGTGAATATTTGTAAATCATAGAAGGGAGCTGCTGTTCTTTATACTTTATAGGAGAGTGGCTCATGAGAATTACTCATTTGTTACTTCGTGTTCTTCCACTTTTTAGCCATGAGTCTTCCTAGCCTCTTCTAGCTTATTGTGTTTTTTTATTATTTTCGTTGGATGATTTCAGGATTGATGTACCAATGATGTTATTGTTGAACATAGTATCGCGGTAAAATTGTGTATATGAGCTTGCAGTGTTTCTAAAACTTACTTTTTTAGAGTAAAATTTTAGTTCTTCACGATCATGGATATGTAGTAAGTTTTTTTACTTCTGGATGTAAAAAAAACGTTGTATTACTTAGTCGAGTACTATCCATTCACTTTTATAAAAAGCTGTTGTAAAATAATTATCTTTTATAAAAATATTTTTAAGGTATTTTGATATTCATTCGTTTTAAATCGAGAAATATTCAATTTATATGAAATATATTCTTTTTCACTTTAAATCTACTAAAGATTCATTTATTATCCGGTGATTTTTGTATTTACAATCATTTTAGTTGCTTAGAAGTAGTAATTTATCGATGTCTATATTTTTAGGTGATAAAATATGTAATATTTCCCCTATCTATAATTTCAATCATTCAATGGTAAATGAAATAAATTATTATTGGTAGTATATTTTTCCTACAGATATAAATTATAATCATTGCTATAATTTCATATATTAGTTGAGTATCTACTTTATAATCTTCTAAACTATGGCATTTAGCTATCTATGAAGTATTGTAAAGTACGTATAATTTTCTTACCATTACCTCCCTAATAAGAGCACATCTGTAGTTCATGAATAGGTTAAATGAGAGCGAAATCAAAAAGCAATAATACTTTTGTAGTGGATGTTGGTACTTCCAAAATTGCTATGATACTCGCTAAAGTGAGTGACATCAGAGACGGAATAGAGATTATAGATTCATATTGTGCTTCTAGTGTTGGAGTAAAGGAAGGAGTCATAGCAGATCCTCATGCATTACGTGATGTGGTTAGACACTGTTTTAGTCACTTTTTCCGTCATATGAACGATAAAAAGACTGATGTGTATGTTACACTACCTTCAAGTGTTCTCACTTCAATTCTTACTGAGACAAAACTCAATATTGCAGGTCACGCTGTGACATACAAAGATATTAATAAAATGGCTATCGAAGCTGATAATAATAACTGCAAAAAGAGAAACTTAGATACGATACATAGTTTTGTGTATAATTATTCTATAGATGGTTATGATGGAATAGTGTCTCCGATAGGAATGCATGGTAATACATTAATTTGTGATACGCACTTTGTTGCATGCCAAGATTCTACAATAATGAATATTTCAAGTTTCTTTGAGAATTGTGGAATATCGGTAAATCATTATGTATGCGGGCATTATGCTGGTACTTGTTCCACTATTACGGAAGATGAAACAGAATTAGGTGTGTGTGTTATAGAATTTGGAGGTGGAGTGACGTCTATCTCGATATTTCATGAGAAGCACATGGTGTATATTGGATATGTGCCATATGGTGGTATGAATATTACGAATGATATAGCTAAGACATTTGGTGTTAAGATAAAGGATGCGGAGAAGATAAAGAATCTGCATGCTAATTTACTTGAGTATAAACAATCCGGACAAGTGATAATTGAAGATTGCGACACACAATACGATCAAGAAATCACTACAGCATTGTTAGATGAAATAGTAAAAGCAAGAATTGAAGAAATAATAGAGATGCTACTAAAGAAATGTCCAAATGAGTGGATGAAAAAAGTAAGTGCATGTGTGCTAATAGGTGGTTCTACAAAAATTGTTGGTATAGATGAGTTGATTAGAAAGATGTCAGGTATTAAAACAAGAATTGGGAGACCGATAAAGAAGTTTTCACCAGATGATAGGTTAGAAGTGGAATATGCAAATGCTATAGGAGTTCTAAAATTTATTAACGATCAAAAGATTCGTCACAGGAAGTATACAATGCTGAGAAGTACTAGTTCTGTTGAAGGTATCTTACAGAAAATAAAAAAAATATTTTTAGAGTAATATAATGAAGATCGAAGCGTGTAGTTCTAGAAACGTATCGAAGGAAGTGAAAATATACTCGGTAACAGAGATTTCACGGCACGTAAAAGGACTACTTGAGAATAGTTATCTAGATATTAAAGTACGTGGAGAAATTTCATCCATAGATCGAAGAAAAGGGCATATTTTTATAGAGTTAAAAGATTCATCATCAGCGAGTAAGTTAAAAGATTCATCATCAGTGAATATAATATTAAAAGTCACAATTTGGGAAAATAATAGTAGAAATATTAAACTTAGTTCAGAGATAAAAGAAGGAGTAGAAGTGATATGTATAGGTTCTCTTAGTTCTGTCAGTAACTCTAGTTATTACCTAAAACCAACTTCAATTGAGATTAGTGGAGAAGGGGCTTTAAAAGCAGAATTTGAAAAACGCAAGAAAGAGTATACAGAGAAAGGATATTTTTTAGAAGAGAGGAAAAAGAAGTTACCTCCGTTCCCACGAATAATAGGAGTGATAACATCAATTCAAGGTGCGGTAATAGAAGACATAGTAAATACGATTTCTCAACGTATACCTACAATTCTTTTTATATTCGATGTAAGTGTGCAAGGGCAAACAGCAGTCGCTGAAATATGTAACGCATTGCAGAAATTTCAATCCCTTCCAAAGTATACGGACTTTGAGTTAAATAACTTTATAGAAAAGACTACAGAAGAAACAGTTGAAATGAATTTTCAAGAGCTTCCTCAGCCGGATGTATTGATAATTGCGAGAGGTGGTGGATCTGTATCTGATTTACAGACATTCAATGAAGAAGCTATAATAGAAGCAATATATCATTGCACAATCCCTATTATATCTGGGATTGGACATGCTCCGGATAGTACGCTTTCAGAGCACGTAGCAGATAAAGGAGTACATACACCAACAGCAGCAGCAGAAGCTGCTATTAAAAGTATTGGTGACTTACAGCATGCTCGAGCAATGCAAGATGTTATGTATGTGCTTGAGAAAAAGTTTGATGAAGCTAAAAATAAATTGGAAAGTGCAAACAGAACTCTTAATGAGAAATATAATATACTCGAGCGTAATATAGAAAAATTCTCTGATAAAGTACGTTCAAAGTTAAAAGAAATAGCAATTGATGTTGGTTATCAACTCAATGATAATTGCTCAAGGCTTGAATCAAAATTCGAAAGAATAAGCTCTAGTATAGACAGTATGTGCAGCGATATGCGTAAGGTTGTCGGTGCTCAGTACAAATATGATAACGAAAGAATACAATGGCATAAAAGTGCTATAATTCAGAGCGGTAGGAGTATTGAAGGAAGATTGCAAAGATATGAAACTGAAGTAGCAAGAATATTAGCTGATGTTATTAAAGATATTAATTCCTCGATAGTGCAAGTTGAACACTCGTTAAATATGCATAATCAAAAACTTTTAAAATTCGATTATAAGGATATATTAAAACGTGGTTTTGCTGTGGTAAGAACCAAAGACGGTACTGTAATACAGTCAAGAGATCTTGCATTGCAAGAATCGATGATTGAAATACAGGTATCTGACGGATATATAACTGCTATAGTAAAAGATAATTCAAAAAGTAAATAAAAAACGATTTTATATTGCTCTGCGTGATAATCGCATATCGGGTAATGAAGGTATTTTCTATTCAATTAAATGGATTTACGAATTAGGATGTAATGAAATGGTATATTTAAAATATTGTAGAGATATCATTTACATCTTATATAAAATCTATAATTATGAACTCGATGGAAGGGTGGCCGAGCGGCTGAAGGCGCACGCTTGGAAAGCGTGTTTACCCAAAAGGTAACAAGGGTTCGAATCCCTTTCCTTCCGCCATTTTATAAGTTGATAATCTGTTATTTTCAAAAATATAGCGAATTTTTGAATAAAAAGATCTTTGTATCAAAATGTATGCTGAATATTACGTATTTTCTACCATTCGCCCTACAATATGAGGCAATTCGTTTAATTTTACGGTAGATTGTATACCTTCTTCCATATTTCTTAATATTGCAACTCCTTCCTGATGCTCTTTTTTATCAAATATAATAGCAAATTTAAATTTTCTTTTAGAAGCGTATTTTAATTGATTTGAAAGGGTTTGTTTTTCAGTATACACAAACACATTTAATGATAAAGCTCTCAGCTGGTTTGCTAGTTTCATATACACTACCATCATCGAATAATCCTGAGTAGTGATCATAATAGTGTTTTCGTACTTTTCTTGATATGTATCGGTAAGCAATTTAAATAATCTATACAATCCTATTGATACACCAACTCCTCCATACTGCTGCTTTGAACCTAAATTACTTATAAGATTAGAATATGTACCGCCTCCGCATATACTGCCTAGCTTATAATCACTTTCTGTAACTACTTCACAAACAAATCCGGTATAATAGCTTAAGCCACGAGCTAATCGTGGTATTAGTACTATGTTATCATGAAATGCGTTTAGATTTTTTGTAAAAGCTATCAATTTTCTCATATATTCCAAGCTTTCATGAAATTTCTTCGAAGACGTAAATTGTTCTAGTATCTTTGTTTGTACTTCCATTGATTCTTTAGTAAAATCAATCGCTACTAATTCGCATATCTTATCAATTTGTTTTCTATTGCAGTTATTTTCTTCTAGTAATGTTGCAAATGTATCGATCTTAATTTTATCTGTTTTATCAAGTAACCTAGCGATCTCAAGAAATTTTTCTTGAGGAATATCTAAGCTTTCGAATATACCACTCAAGATATCTTTATGATTTACTAAAATAGTGAATTTATCTAACCCTAAAATGTGCAAGCATTTCGAGAGTAAGCATACTACTTCTACCTCAGACCAAAATAGTTCATTTCCTCTATTAACTATATCAATGTCGAATTGATAAAATTGTCTATAACGTCCATTTTGCGGTCTATCTCCACGCCAAACATATCCAGTTTGATATCTTTTATATGGAAAAATAATATCATTGCTATGTTGAGCAACATACCGAGCGAAAGAAAACGTTAAATCAAATCTTAATCCTAGTTCTGGAGAAAAATTACTACCCCTATCATTCGCTCTTTGTATTCCGTATATCTCGTTATCGCCACTTTTAGATAGCAATGCATCGAGTTTTTCTACTGGTGATGTATCTAAGCTTTCAAATCCATACGAGTGAAGTTCCTTCTGCATTTTTTGAATCATGCAACAGAACATGTTCTGATACTTTATTGCGATTTCAGGATATCCTGATATGTGACTTATCATAACTGCATGTATTTTTCATAAATTGTACAAAATGCTCAGAATTTTATAAATAGAATGTTGATAAAATCAGAAAATTTGAGATAATTCCCACATGATATCAATTCTTATAACAGGATGAAAAGAAGAATCGTTGTTACTGGTATTGGAGCTATAACGCCTCTCGGTATTACAGTAAACAAGAGTTGGGATTCTTTAATGAAAGGACGTTCCGGTATAAGAGTTATACCGGAGTCGCTTTTCGATACTTCAGATCTCATGTCAAAAGTGGCCGGATATATTTCAGATACTAAAACAAATGACTGTAGTGATGAAGAAATGTGCTTTGTACCAGAAAAGTACATAGAAGCTCGAAAAATTTCTTCTATGGATAGATTTATACAATTTGCGATACATGCTGCGGAGGAAGCAATAAAGGATTCAGGTTACTTATGTGATTCCGAGGAAAAAGCAATGAGAGCAGGAGTGATAGTAGGTTCTGGTATTGGTGGACTTCTCGCAATTGAAAAAAATATGAAGATCCTTGAATCTGCTGGTCCAAGAAGGATTAGCCCTTTCTTCATACCATCTACTCTTATTAATTTAGCTAATGGGCACTTATCTATAAAATACGGGTTTAAAGGAATGTCACATGCGATTGTTAGTGCATGTGCTTCAGGAGCGCATGCTATAGGAGAAGCAGCTAGGATTATTTCTACAGGAGAACTAGATGTGGCGTTATGTGGAGGTTCTGAAGCTGCTATATGTAGATTCGGATTAGCAGGTTTTCAAGCAGCTCGTGCATTATCTAAAAATCCTTCTCCTCAAAATGCTTCAAGGCCATTTGATGTTGAAAGAGATGGCTTTGTAATGGGGGAAGGTGCTGGAATTTTCGTGCTAGAAGAGTATGAAAGTGCGAAAAAACGTAATGCAAAAATTTACTGTGAAATTGTTGGTTATGGCAGTACGAGTGATGCATATCACATCACAATGCCAGAAACGGAAGGTATCGGCATTATGTCTGCAATGGAAAAAGCTTTAAAAGATGCTGAAATTAATCATTCTGATATAGGATATATTAACGCTCATGCTACTTCGACTCCAGCAGGAGATCTGATTGAAATAACGACAATAAAAAAATTTCTAGGAAAGAACTATCGAGACATTCCAATATCAGCAACAAAATCATATACTGGGCATCTGCTTGGAGCAGCTGGAGCGATTGAAGCAGCATTTTGTATGATGGCATTGAAGCATAAAATACTACCTCCTACGATAGGTGTGTCAGAGTTGATAGAAGAGGCGAAAGATATGAATATCATATTAAATGAACCTTTAGAAGCTGATATATCTTATGCTATGTCCAATTCTTTCGGATTTGGTGGGACTAATTGTGTTTTAATTTTTAAAAAGATATAGATGAAATGTATTAACTTCATCAGCGATTTAAATGCATATAAAATGCTGTATCTCATGTACCATTGGATGTATAGGAATGAATTGCATTTTCATATACGAGAATATATAAAGCATATAATAACTTCCCGTATCTCCACCAATGCATAATCTAAGAGGTCATGTAGCATCGCTTTTCGTTTTTTTACTACCGCTTGCGTTTTTTACGTATCAGTTTATTCCTAAACTTTTACCGATGCTTATCACTAAAGAAATGATGAGTGCAGGACTTAGTGCTAATCAATTTAACTTAGTCGTTTCGGCATGGACATATGGTGTTCCAATTTTGCAAATACCATTTGCTCTTTTAGTAAGAAGGTATGAGATCAGAAAGTTACTATCTGTATGTATTTTACTATCCGGAATCTCTATAATACCGTTTCTTTTGCCTATAAATTTTTACCTAATGCTATTGAGTAGGTTCGTTTTAGGTTTGACTTCTGGAGTTGCATTTTTATCAACTGCTATTGTTACGTCTCAACTGTATTCCAAGAAATCTTACCCTATAATGCTCTCACTTGCGTTTAGTATTGGATTTTGTGGAGCAGTGTACGCAGGTGAACCTATCGGACAAATGATAAATAAATTAGGGTTGTACGCAGTTGTGATACCTATGATTATGTTCTGCGTTATTGATTCCGTGCTAGTACTATTTTTTCTACGTACTGGTAATAGTAATAATGATGGCGATGTATTATCTCTTCGAGGGTTATTGAATATTATCAAAAATCCGATATTTCTTATGCTTGGGATTAGTAATTTGTTAATATCTGGCAGTTACGAGGCATTTGCAAATGTATGGGGAGCCTTATACTTCAGAAAAATGTATTTTCTTTCCGAAAGTGCCGCTGCTGGAATTGTATCGTATGTGTTCATAGGTATGATAGTTGGTGGGCCTATAGCAGCTTTTTTTGGGAGAAAATTTGGATATTATAAAGTGGTTAGTTTATCAAGTATCTTTATTAGTCTACTAGTACTATATACATGTTCCGGAATGCAATATCATCCAGTGATAATCAATATATGCCTCTTTTTTATTGGTATTTTAAGTTGCTCACAAGTGCTTATATACTCTATTGGAAATCAAGTAGCAGGTAAGTATGATTCAGCGGTAATCACTGCGTTTCTGAATTGTATAGGGACTATGGCGGGCATGTTTTTTCATACCATAATAACGCTATCTTTCCTCATCTTAGAACCGTTTGCTAATACGTATGAGATGTATGATGTAAGCTCGTGTAGACATGTTTTAATGTATATTCCAGCAGCTACCATAATAGTAAGTCTCATAATGAGTGCTTTACAGAAACGAAATAGCGGATAAGAAGATTGTTGTACTTATGTAAAAATAGTTGAATTAATTTTATTTCTTATCTTTTTTATAGCTTAATGCAGCTTTAATGTATGCCTTAAATAAAGGATGTCCATCTCGTGGTGTAGATGTGAATTCTGGGTGAAACTGACATGCGAAAAACCAACGATGTTGTGGAAGTTCTATTGTCTCTACAAGCTTTTCTGTACTAGCTGAATAACCACTTATAACAAGTCCTGCCTCCTCTAGATATGGGACATAATAGTTGTTAATTTCATAACGATGGCGATGCCTTTCATGAATTACACTATTACCGTAAATGGTAGTAGCGAGGGAATCAGGTAAGAGATTGCATTGATAATTGCCAAGTCGCATTGTTCCACCAATATTAGAATTACTATCACGTGCTTCTATATTTCCATCGTAATTTATCCACTGTTGAATTAGAGCTACAACAGGAAATTTAGTACTTGCATCGAACTCTGTTGAATTTGCATTATCCATATTTGCAACATTTCTTGCATATTCTATAAGTGCAATCTGCATACCAAGGCAAATACCAAGATACGGGATATTATTTTCTCGTGAAAAACGTATAGCGGCAATTTTACCTTCTACACCACGATTACCAAAACCACCTGGCACAAGAATACCATCCATTTTTGTAAGTTGCGCTGTACCATTACGCTCAATATCTTCAGAATTTATATAGAAGATATTGACACGGATGTTAGTATGAATTTCAGCATGTTTAAATGCTTCTGATAATGATTTATACGATTCTGTAAGTTCTACATACTTTCCAACTATAGCGATGTTGACGCTTTCAGTTGGTTCTTTTATCATTTCTACTATGTTATTCCATGAAGATAAATTAGCTACAGGTAAATCGCTTATATTTAGCTTTTTGCAGATAATAGTATCAATATCTTGTTTATGAAGCATGCTAGGTATCTTGTAAACACAATCAGAATCGTAACACCCAATGATAGAACTTTCTTCTACATTGCAAAAAAGAGAGATCTTTCGTCTATCTTCCTCCGGTAAATTACGATCCATACGACATAATAAAATATCAGGTTGAATCCCGAGTTTTTGTAATTCTTTTACTGAATGTTGAGTTGGTTTTGTTTTGATTTCTCGAGATACTGTGATGAATGGAACGTATGATAAATGAATAAATAAGGTATTTTGATTACTATGAGTAAATCGCATTTGGCGAATAGCCTCAAGAAATGGTAATGATTCAATATCACCTACTGTACCTCCAATTTCTATAATTGTGATATCAAAATTTTCTGCTCCTTTGTAAATTCTGCGTTTAATTTCATCGGTAATGTGTGGAATAACTTGTACAGTATTACCGAGATATTCACCATTTCGTTCTTTTTCGATTACTGATTCATAAATTTGACCAGTAGTAAAATTATTGCTTCTTTTCATTTTTATATGAAGGAAACGTTCATAATGACCAAGATCAAGATCTGTTTCTGCTCCGTCTTCTGTTACGAATACTTCTCCGTGTTGAAATGGATTCATTGTTCCAGAGTCAACGTTAATATAGGGATCTAGTTTTAAAATTGTCACATTTACTCCACGCGATTCTAGAATGGCAGCAATGGAAGCTGCAGCAATTCCTTTTCCAAGGGATGATATAACTCCACCTGTTATAAAGATATATTTGCTCATAGAATTGAGACGAAAAAAGATATATGACTATATCATAAAATAAAGTTGCTCTCATCTATTTTTGAAATTCTTATTTTTTAATAATTTGATTATGCTGAGGGGGGTTTTAATTTACTGAAAAAAGGGTTAAATATAACGTTTAGAAAAAAAATATCCGTTAATTTTTTTATAGTGTGTACATATTTTTTTTGTAAGAAAACTGTTAGTGATAAGTAGCGATAATGTATAAGTAAAAAGTTTTTCTCTAACAAAAAATATCTATTTCACCTAAAGACGCTTTATAGAGAACTGTATAATTTTAATCATTAATGTTTATAAAGAAGCTTATAAAGATACTGATAATAGTATTCTTTATTTTATGTATAGTACTTGTAGTGTATAATACTCAGTTTGTAAGACATAAAAGTAAGGCATATGATAATTTTAGTATAGTGAAACATCTTATTAGAAATTTAACTACAAAAACCGTGAAATGGCCAGATTCGATGCCAAATAAGTTTGATCTTATACCAAAAAGTAGCGTAGATGGAAACGAAATAAAAATATTTTGGGTAGGACATTCAACATTTCTCATACAGTTGATGGGGCTTAATATACTAACCGATCCGATATGGAGTGAGAGAGCTACTCCATGGAAATGTTGCGGACCAAAGAGGGTTCATAAACCTGGTATACAATTCAATAATTTGCCACATATTGACGTAGTGTTGATATCTCACAATCATTATGATCATATGGATTTAGATACTATAGAACTCCTGTGGAATAGAGATCATCCAAGAATTATTTCATTATCTGGAAATGATACTGTGATTCATGAAAGTAATAGTAAAATAAAAGTAGAAACTTGCGAGTTGGGACAAGAGCTTGCTATAAAGCCTAATTTAAGTGTTATTGCAGAAGAAGCACTACATTGGTCTAGTAGATATATAATAGATGCAAATGTTGCTTTATGGGGAGCATTTGTAATTAAAGCACCAATAGGTAATATTTATTTTGCTGGAGATACAGCATACGGGAATCATTTTTTAGATATGTCAAGAAAATATACTTCATTTAGACTTGCATTACTTCCAATTGGCTCTTCTCTTCCTCAAGTGATGGGTAATCCTGTACATATGTCTCCATTTGAAGCGGTGCTAGCTTTTTTAGATTTAAATGCTCAATATGGGTGTAGTATGCATCATATGACATTTAAGATGTCTAATGAATGCTATTTATGTGCTAAAGAGGATTTTGATAAAGCTATTAAATATAACAATGTAAATCCGAAGAGATTGAGAAATTTAGAGATAGGAGAATCTTGGAGTATACCTTCATCTTAATTGTAGAGGTGCTTTCTTTTTATATTTTTCAGTATACAATAAACACGTGAAGTCCTTCGGTTGCTAAAAATGCATAAGATAGTAGAACTTGTCTTCCTCGCTTTTGTTGCCTTTCTTATCATAAGGAAGCTTTTTGCTATATTAGGAGAGGTAGATAGAGATAATGTTGCAGAACGCGTGTCACAAAGAAAACAATATGAGGACTCTAAAGAGATGAAAGATGTGATACCAAAAGCTCAGAGTGTATTAGAAGGTGCTACAAGTAGAGAAAGTGATATGTCTGTAGAAGAAGCTCGTATATCACCGTCTTTAAGAAATGTTATAGATAATATTAGGAAGGTTGAGCATAGTTTTAATGTTGAAAACTTTCTCCATAGTGTAGAGAAAGTATATTATATTATACAAAAGAGTATCACTTCAGACAGTATAGATGAATTGGAAGTTTTAATGGAATACGATGGTTATGCAAAGCTAAAGAATGTAATGCTTAAAAACAAAGAAAGAGGTTATAAAGTCGTAAAAAACGTTATTTCTGTTAGGGATGTTGATATAGTAGATGCCGTTATATCAGAAAATAATCAATCTGCAACTATTTCAGTTGAAATTCAGTCAGAGGAAATAGATTATACAGTAAGTAGCAATGATGTTATCATAAGCGGATATAAAGGTACTACATCGAAGATTGTGATGTGGAAATTTAGTAAAGTTATTGGTAATGGAAGTGTTATATGGTTGCTAAAAGAACATGAATTACACTTGTGAGATTTGTTCAATTTGATAACAATACAAGTTTCTTATTGTAAGATATTACATTAGTTAGGAAACAATATTTTATTTTCTCTTATTACGAAACGAAAAATGATGAAAAACTTTTCCGAGACAGGAATCATAAGTATCATGAATCAAGCTAGAAAGTACGGGTATTATAGTGGAAATATTTTGTGGGCTAATTTAGGGCAGGGTGCTCCGGAAACCGAAGCATTATCAGAGGTAAGTAGGATGACGTCTCTAAGAAATGATGATTCTACATCGGAATATGCTCCAGTAGAGGGTAGGAGTGATACACGTGATGCAATTGCTGGACTGTATAATAGTAGATATAGAGATTCTGTATCACGATATAGTGATGATAATATTTTAGTGACATCAGGAGGAAGGTTAGCCATTACAAAAATCGTAGCTAGTTTGGATTCAGCAAATATAGGATATTTTGTTCCAGATTATACTCCTTATCAGAATATAATTGGACTCTTTAAGGAGCATAACGCAATACCAATCCTACTAAATAAAGAAAATGGATATTCAATTTCTATTGAAAAATTAAGAGAAAGTGTGAGATTATATAAAATAACCGCAATAATAATGAGCAATCCTTCAAATCCTATAGGAAGATTGACAGATGAGCAGCAGATGATTGAACTTATTGAGCTTGCAGAGGCAGAAAATTTCATACTGATAATGGATGAGGTGTATTCCCACTACGTATATGATCGCCCTGAAGTAAATCCTCCATATACCTTCTCTTCTGCAAAATATATAACAGCAGTAGATAGTAGCAATGTAATTATTGTAGATGGTCTGACAAAAAATTGGAGATATCCAGGATTACGTTTAGCGTGGATCGTTGCTTCTAAAAAGATAATAAAGACTATAGCAGATTGCGGAGCTTTTATGGATGGTGGAGCATCAAATCTTGTGCAGAAAAATATACTTCATTTATTAAATGTAAATGCGGCTGCTCTTGAAGTAAAAGGCATTCAAAGTTGTTTTCAAGCTAAACGTGATTATGTTGTTAAAAAGTTATTAGATATTGGTATAGTTATCGATCTTGTCCCTCAGGGAGCTTTTTATGTTTGGGCAGATCTTTCTAATCTTCCTCTTATTTTACAAGATGGTGCGAGATTCACAGAATTTTGTTTACAGGAGTGTGTGATTGTAGTTCCAGGTATATGTTTTGATGATCAAAGTGATATCGTATTAGCAGACGTTAGATTCAGGCATTATATTCGTATAAGTTTTGGACCAAAACTTGAAATTGTTAAGGCAGGGATGGAAAGAATAGAAAAAATAGTGAGACGTTACTCATAAGGTTATGGGAGGCGTTTTCTCTGTAAGGAAGATTATTAGTTCATTTATTCGAGTCAATCATGCCGGTGAGTTAGGTGCGGTATATATGTATAATGGTCATCTGAGAATATATAAAACATTTCATATGTGTGAGATCACTCATATAGAGACAATGCTTCAAAATGAGAAGGAACATATGGAGTACTTCATCTCTAAAATTTCTTCTTATTCTAGACCTAGTATTGTGAATTCTGTATGGAGGATATGCAGTGAAAGTATAGGCTTTATTAGTACATTTCTAATGCAACATCAAGGTACTATGTCTTGTATTGACGGAGTAGAAACAGTTGTGTCTGAACATTACAGTGGGCAATTATCTCAAATCACAATTATTATTGCTAATCAATTAGCTTTGCTTCAAAGGGAGGAAGAGAGAAGTGTGAATCTACCTGAACTTGAAAAAATAGATGCGCTCCGTTACATCAGTTCTTTAGAAGCAAATATAGCTCTATTAGAAGAGCTCAAGGATAAGGTATCGAAATTTTTAGAAGATGAAGAAATGCATCGTGATTCTGCAAATGCTCAGTATATGACAAATAAAGTTACAGAAATTCATAGAAAATTCGTAATGTGTTTGACGAAATTAGCTATTAATATTTCTAAACGTATATAATTTAAGATGACGAAATTTTTGTTTATTGCTTTTTCTTGGGGAATTTGTGTACTTATTTTTAGTATATTTTCTTATTTAGATATATATGTAAGTTCTCTCTTTTACTCATCTAATGGCTTTTATGTGACTGATTTCTTAAGTGGAGTGAGCGAATTTTTATTCATATGTCCAATGATTGCATTTTCTCTACTATCTCTATCTTTTCTTATGTCAAATAGTGGTAACTATAAAAATGCTCTAAAATTATCTCTTTCATGTATGATGATATACGTTTTTTGCTGTTTATTTGTTTCGCATTTAGGGCTAAAAGCGGTATTTCATCGTCCTCGACCAGAAAATATTTTACAATTTGGTGGAAATATGCACTTTACGAAGGCTTTTCAGATGAAAGGGGAATGCCTTAATAGGAAAAAATGCTCATTTGTTTCTACGCATGCAATGACCGGATATGCTTTTTCTCTTATAAGTGCTTTTTATTATAATGCTAGAAGGTTGAGGAAAAGGGTAATAATAGCTTCTTTTATTATTGGTACAGCTAGTGGAATTACAAGGATAATTCTAGGAAAGCATTTTCTAAGCGATGTTGTAACATCTGCATTGATAGCGTATACGGCTACTTTTATGTTTACAACTTTCATTGATAAAAAATTTATTAAACATTTGGTAATAAATGAGGTATAGTGAGGCTATGCTAGTGTATTTGAGGATATTTTGTTAATGCAATTCATTGTTAAATGTTGCATTTTTCAAGTGCATATCTTAAAGTGAAGAGCGATTAAGGTTATGCTTTTTATCGGGATCTTAGTTCAGTGGTTAGAACGCACCGCTCATAACGGTGTTGTCGTAGGTTCGATCCCTACAGATCCCACCATCTTTTAAATAATTAAAAAGCCATTAATTCTACGATACTGTTAAGTATTTTATATTTTTTATATTCAATATCATACTTTAACATTCTATTAATTAATCCTTGTATACTGAAGTACCCTTCAGATAGATGTATTTCACGATTATAGCTTGGCTTGTAGTTTAAAGTGGATAATCCAGTATGATATCCAAGCTGAAAATTTCTCGATTTACTACTGGAGCAACTTAGTAAGAAATCTCCTATACCACAATAATTAAAAGTTGTATCAATATGTTCGATATCACATAAAGCTTTAAAAATTTCTCTAAATTCTCGGAAGCTATCAGTTAAAAAAGAAGCGAGTAAATTTGAATAGTCTATTAAATTATCGCGTATTGCATTTTCAGCTTTTGCAATATTTTCTATTCCGTATTTCTCTCTAATATACTGAAAATAGGTAAACCCTGCTCCAATAGCATATATATTCTTTAAAGCGCTACATAGCTGACTACCAATTAGATCATTGCTTTCTTCTAATGTGAATGAATTAGAAGAAAGAACTTTAAGTGTATTCTTTTTGAGATTTAGATCAGTACTACTTATTGTAGTACTAGTATGTATCCCATTTAGCACATCTATGCTGAAATTTGGTCCAGCTAATACTCCTAAAGGTACTTTTAAGCCTATTTCTTCAGATATAATCTCACTTAAAAATAGCCCTGTATCTTTTTCTATTCCCTTGGAACATATTACAATACCTGAATTTTCATCATATTCTTCTTTGTATTCAGAAATAAATGCTCTTATGGTTTGTGCTGGAAGAACGATAAAATTTAAGGTATTACCTACTTTACCTTTTAACTTACCTAAGTGAAGTAATGAAAAAGTTATATCATTACAATATTCGTGTATTCTTACACTTGTATTTTGTATTGAATGGCAAAAAAGTTGCACATTTATATCATTACGTTGCATAGTAGCAGCTAATGCAAGTCCCCACATTCCACCACCTATAATATTTACGCTATTAATACGTTCCTTATGCATTATGCTGGAAATTGTACATCATAATCTTACTAGAGTAACTTACCAATCTTATAGTCGTTTCGCCACTTGCAATTATTTTGTAGTGCAATTTCAATTTGTTTTTCCAGATATTTTAAATTCATGCCTGAGAATTCACATATATGAGTAAAACTATCGTTTTGTATTTTAAGCCATTTTAGTGCATCTCTTTTAATGCGTGCGAAAGTTTTTTTTTAGACTGTGAACATGCATCAGTGAGAGCTTGTAGAAGTACCGCTTTCCATATACTTTGTAATTTGTACTGTTGCTTGAATATATAGTTTGAATTTTGTAGAGAGTTGTTTATTTCATACATTTTCTTGAGTAATAATTTTATGTATATGGATTTTTATTATCGCAAGTATTTATTTGCTGGAAGTATCGTAAGTTTATTGAGTTTAAAATTTGCTAGATTATGCTGTTAATGTTCTTTATGACGTTTTGATGTTTGTGATGAAAATTCTTGTTATAGTGTTATGTGGTGGAAAGAATACAAGGATGCGTGCTGCTAAGCCAAAATTCCTACTAGAAGTTGCAGGAGTGCCGATATTACATCATATATTATGTACTATACAAGAAGTTCAGAGACGTCTTGTTTCTCATGGAGTATGTATGCAAAATGTATCATTAGTATTAAATGAAAAAAATTTTGATAACCCAGAGATTGATACCGTACTGTTGGATTTTCCAGAGTTACAAATATGTAAAATTACCCAACAAGTAACAGGTACAGGAGGTGCTGTATTATCAGTACTTTATGAGGTGGAAGGCTACGACGGTGTCTTGATGTTATATGGTGACATGCCTCTTATAAAGGAAGATACACTTTATGAGTTTGTACAAAATTATAGGAAAAGACTTGCTCTGAAGCGTAATTTTATATCGCTTCATTTAGCTTTTATTGCGAACGATTCACGAGGATACGGCATTATCAAGACTGACATTAAAGAGAAGCTTCGCGTTATTAGGATAGTAGAATCAGCCTACGAGAAGGAAAAATATTTATCGAAAAATCCTGGAAAAATAATGTGTAATGCAGGAGCTATGATTACACAATTTCATATGCTTAAAGATGCTTTATTGAATGTGTATAAAGTATGTAGGATAGAGGATGAATTTCCTTTAACAGAGGTAGTGAGCTTCTTTTTCGGGCTAAATATGGTGAGCGAATATAGAATATGTGAACGAAGCGAATGTATTAATACGAATAATTTATCTGATCTTTCTCGTGCTGAAGAGGAAATGCAGAACAGAATACGTCTTACCTTGATGAATGGCGGAGTACATTTAATAGCTCCTCATACTAATTTCTTTCACTATTATTCTAGTATTAGTGTTGGAGTGGTGATACATCCATATTCAATTATAGGTAAGAATGTTATGATATACCCGAATGCGGTAATACTACCATATTGTTATATAGAGGGAGCTATAATTGAACCGCAAGTTACTATTGGTCCTTTTTGTAGAATTAGAGGAGATACACTTTTAAAAAGTGGAGCAAAGGTAGGAAATTTCCTAGAAGTAAAAAATTCTATTATTGGAGAGAATACGAAAATTGGTCATTTTGGATATGTTGGTGATGCTACTATCGGTGATAGATGTAATATCGGAGCTGGAACTGTATTTTGTAATTATGATGGTTATGAAAAGCATAGAACGGTAGTGAAAAGCAAAGCATTTATAGGTGCAAATGTATCACTTGTTGCGCCTGTCTCTGTCGGAGATACTTCTATGATAGGAGCCGGAAGTACGATCACACAAGATGTACCAAATTATGAGCTTGCAATTGAGAGAAATGTACAACGAAATATTAAAAGAAAAAGATTTACACGACAACGTTAGGTAAATATTTGCAGTATTGAATTGCTGGATTTTTTTAAATAACCATCTTTTACTAGAAATAATGTAGACCGATAGCTTTTTTTACTTTCTCCAGAGTAGCATTGGCTTTTTGATTTGCTTTCTGAGAGCCACTATATAGTATTTCACGCATTTTGATGCTAGATATGTCATTTCTACATTCTCTATACGGAGCTATAAGTTCTTGTAGTGTATCATTTAATATGCTTTTGAGAGCCGTATCACCCAAACCCCCTCTTGTATAGTGTTCTTTTAGAGCGGTGATTTCGTTTTTATTTTTATGAAATGCATCAAGATACTCAAAAACTATATTCCCTTCTACTTTTCCTGGATCGCTTACTTTTAGATGATTAGGATCTGTAAACATAGCAAATACTTTCTGCTTGATAATTGTAGGAGAATCGGAGAGATATATTGCATTATTCAAAGATTTACTTGCTTTTGCTTTACCATCTATTCCGCTTAACCTTTTAGTAGTTCCGATTATTGGTGTGGCTTCTTTTAAAATATTTCCATAAAGAGAGTTAAATTTCCTTACTATTTCATTAGTTTGCTCTATCATTGGAAGCTGGTCTTCTCCTATTGGCACTAATTCTCCATCAAATGCTGTAATATCAGCAGCTTGACTAACTGGATATATGCAAAATCCTGCTAAAAGGTTGTTTTCATATTTTTTCTGTTGTATCTCCGCTTTTAATGTCGGATTTCTTTGTAATCGTGAAATTGTGACGAGATTTAAATAATAGATTGTTAACTCTGTCAATGATGGTATCTGAGATTGTAAAAATATTGTAGTTTTAGTAGGATCGATACCAACTGCTATATAGTCGCGAAGTACCTCATATACATTTTGAGTTACTACGTTAGGTGCGTTAAAATTATCAGTTAGTGCTTGTATATCTGCTATCATTACGTATTGCTCGTGTTCTTCCTGTAACTCAACCCTTTGTTTTAAGGAACCTGCATAGTGTCCAAGGTGTAATTTTCCGGTAGGGCGATCTCCGGTTAGCACGATTTTTGTTGTGCCAGTATGCATATGAGTTGCTTTTCTTTCTCTCGCAATATAACTAACAAATATATGAAGTAAAATCACTAACAATTGTGAAATAAATGAAACTGCTACCATCTTTACCAGCAACGATACATATAATTGGGATTGCTGGAATTGGTATGAGCGCAATAGCTCAGTTGTGTATAAAGCTTGGTTACAATGTTCAAGGTTCTGATCTAGATATATCGAAATTTCCAGATAGTGGAATAAAGTGTATTAATATGTGTGATGGTCATTCAGCAACTAATCTATATCGTTGGAATAAGGTGCCAGAATGTGTACTAGTATCTAGCATTATAAAAGATGATAATCCTGAATTATTGGAGTCAATCAGAAATAATATACCTGTAATAAAGAGAGCTGATGCTCTTTCATGGCTTTTACGCGATACATTTAATATTGCAATTAGTGGTACCAGTGGAAAAACCACTACTACTACTATAACGGGGGAATTATTTCTAAAGCATGGTATATCTTGCACTGTTATAAGTGGTGGAATAATGAAAGAATATGATACTAATTGCATAATTGGTGAATATCCTTCGGTACATCAGCCGGTAATTGTAGAAGCCGACGAATCGGATGGTACTTTTCTTGCTATTTCGAGAGATATAGCAATGTGCACAACAATTGTTCCGGAGCATATGGAATTTTTTAGAAGTATAGATGCATTTGAAGAAGCATATCGTTGTTTTTTAAATGATGGAAAAACCGGTATGTGTGCTATTGCATGCGGAGATACTGATGACAATGCGTATAGCAATAAAGCAATTAATAATAGCGTTATTTTATATGGATTATATGATAACAAAAATCATATATATGCCAAAAACATATTGGTGGGAGAATATACTACGTTTGATATGATTATAAAGTCCGAATTACATGATTCTTTAAGTTCTGATATTGAGATAAAAAGTATAAGATTATCGTTACTAGGTAAGCATAATGTGAAGAATTTTTTATGTGCCGTTTGTGGTTTAATTATATATCAAATAAAGACTACTGGCATGATTATGATTAATCACGATGTGGTACAAAATAGCTTTAAAAATTTTAAAGGGATTGAATCACGAATGGATGAGCTTGGAAAAATTACCGATGCTAATGGAGATGAAATTTGTATTTTTAATGATTATGCCCATCATTATAAAGAAATAGAATGTACGGCTAATAGTTTTATAGAATATTGCAATATATGTAGAGCAGATTATAGTATAATTATAGTTATCGAATTACATAAATATTCTAGAGTTACCTCCGATCTTAGCGAATATATTGACGTACTATCAGTTTTAAGAGCCAACAGAATAATACTAATGGAAATATACGGATGTTGGGAGAATGCAGAAAATTATCCTACTACTTCCAGTAATGCATACATAGCAAATGTGATAAATGAAAAAAGAGGAGAAGAATTTGTAATAGTCTTGGAAAGGAATGAATTTTTAAGAAATGCTATCTTAAACGAGCCTCGAGGTGGAAAGATGGTAATTTGCATGGGGGCAGGAAAAATGAAAAAATATGCGAAAGCACTTGTAGAGTAGCAGTTGACATATTTTATAATTTTTTTTGCTACTGTTCTGATTTTCTCTGTAATACACGTACGAAACTTGCTAGAGGTGCAGAAAGCACTCGTACAAACTTAGAGTGTGGAGCTAGCATAACGCTAAGCAATTTAGCCCTCATACCATCGACATTAGGTAATTTTGAAAATGCGAGAATTTCTTCAGCAGAATATGTTGCAGCTCCAAGATATCCACCGACTACAGACAGTACATTTTCACTATTTGCAAAATCTACTATAAATTTCACAGCATCTACATTATTTTGGTTTGTGAATACGCCAACCGTAGTTCCAGATAGAAAATTCCTACACTGCGAGTATTTTTCATCTCCTAATGCTATTTTTGCTAAGCTATTTTTAAGAAATATACAATTCGCCGATACCTTTACAAGGGATCTGCGAAACACTTTCATCTTAGGTACGGATATTCCCTTATTCTTGAGAATTATGAGCATCGAATTTTGCTCTAAAGCAGAAGAAAGAGTACCAACCCTCTCTATTTTCTTAACTCTTTTTACACTCTTCACGGCTCCTAAAAAACTATGTTAACGTACTAAAAACTCACTCCTATTTGCGTTATATCATACGGAATGCTTAAAGCTATCATTCATACGCTACATTCTTATAGCTTTACATGTCAAGATGAAATTGACGTTATTTTACGTCTCTTTCCCCGAATTATGCCATATATTGCCATAAATTTACAGTAGACTTTTTATAGTAAAGCTACTATTCTTCAACGGTAATAGCCTTAACAGAATAACCAAATTCAGCAATGAAAGGCAGTGTAGAAAAAATAGAACACAACAGTGTTAACGTATCCATAGATTTGGAAATGAGAGAAGCTTACTTAAATTACGCGATGAGCGTGATAGTGAGTCGTTCTCTTCCCGATGCTAGAGACGGATTAAAACCTGTTCATAGAAGAATACTGTATTCTATGAGCGAGCAAAATAATAACTGGAATAGACCATATAGAAAATCTGCAAGAATAGTAGGGGAGGTGTTGGGTAAATATCATCCACATGGTGATACTGCGATATACGATGCTTATGTAAGAATGGCTCAGCCCTTCTCCCTTTATAAAACTCTTATAGATGGTCAAGGAAATTTCGGTTCTATAGATGGAGATAGCCCGGCTCAGATGAGATATACCGAAGGAAGATTGCAGAAGATCTCCAATTTATACTTATTAGCCGATATTGATAAAGATACTGTAGCTTTTAAAGATAATTACGATAACTCAGAAAAAGAGCCGACAGTGCTACCAGCTCGTTTTCCTAATCTTCTTGTAAATGGTGCTAGTGGTATTGCTGTTGGTATGGCAACTAATATACCGCCGCATAATGTACTAGAAGTACTAGATGCGTGTCTCGCATACATAGAAAATCCAGATATAACAATACAGGAAATAGTATCTAAATACATACCGGCACCAGATTTTCCAACTGGATGTAAGATTATAGATTACGATAAGTGTTACAATGCAATGCTTACTGGTAGAGGGAGTATTACGATAAGAGGAAAAACGCACATAGAAGAAAATGGAAATAGAGCTTCGATTGTAATTACTGAAATTCCATATCAGACTAACAAAGCGGAATTTGTAAAAACTATGGAGGTATTAGCACGTGATAAAGTTATAGATGGAATTGCAGAAATTAGAGATGAATCTAATAAATTAGGTATAAGAGTAGTAGTAGAATTACGCAGAGAAGCTGCGGCAGAAGTAGTTCTTAATCATCTATATAAACATACGGTATTAGAGACTTATTTCGCAATTAATATGTTAGCTCTCTACAATGGGAGACCTACAATTTTAAATGTTCTGAACGTTATAAAAATATTCGTAGAATTTAGACAAGAAGTAGTAACGAGGAGAAGTAGATTTCTTCTAAACAAAGCTTCTTCTCAAGCTCATGTAATATTTGGATTGTTGATGTGTATTGATAATATATCTCGTGTAATAGAGATAATTAGGGGTTCTAGAGATGTAAGTATTGCGAGGGAAAGACTATTAGCCGAGAAGTGGTCATTTAATTATTCTGGTGATTTAACCACTCTTACCAAGGTACTAAATATACAAAATTATGAAGACGGAGTGTATACCTTAAGTCAACAACAGTGTAAGGCTATTTTAGATATGAGACTGCAGAGATTGACGGGGTTGGAGAAGCAGAAAGTAGCTGAAGAGTTTGAAGCTTTAATCAGTGAAATTAGATTTCATCTTGAGATATTGAATTCTCATTCAGTTCTAATGGAAGAAATAAAGAATGAAATACTTATAGTAAGGAACGATCTAAATGATTCGAGAAAAACGGAAATAACGCAGATGCGTAGTAATATGAGCGAAGATGACTTTTTCTCGAAAGAAGATGTTGTAGTGTTATTAACGAAAAGTGGATATATAAAGCGTACTTCACTTCAACACTATAAAGATCAACGAAGAGGTGGAAAAGGAAAATCTGGAGTAAGTACGTATGAAGATGATTCGTTATCAGAAATTTTAGTTACTACTACACATCATAACTTGCTATTCTTCTCCAATGCTGGGCATGTATATATGCTAAAAGTTTATAAAGTACCCGCAACTACACTTCAAAGTACTGGGAGAGCTATAGCTAATTTTATATCTTTGCGTCCCGATGAAAAAATAACCAATGTAATATCAGTAGATAGAGAAGTGTTCTTAGAGGGTGCACGTGGAATGTATCTATGTTTCTGTACATCACGTGGTAGTATAAAAAGAAATAACTTGCTAGATTTTAAAAATATTCCTAGTGGTGGGAAAATAGCTATTAAACTGGATGGAGATGATTATCTAGTTGGTGTGTCGTTATGTTCCGAAAATCAGTATATAATGCTATCTACTAAAATGGGAAAATCTGTTTGTTTTCCTGTCTCTAATCTTCGTGTTTTTAAAGGAAGAGCTTCAGAAGGGGTAAAGGGAGTGAGGCTTGTAAAAAAGAACGATAGTGTGATTTCTATGTGTATGTTACCAGGTATAGATATCGATTATTCTATTAAATCTTCGTATTTAAAGATACCGAGTGATATACGTATTCGAATGTCAGAGGAGTCCCAGAATGGAGGGGATATTACTGAATTAGCAAAAAGTGCATTAGAGAAATATTGGACTTATTCAGAATGTAATGAAGTTGAAGTTGAAGTTGAAGTTGAAGTTACAGATGAGTGTGAGAATGAGATTACTAGAGATAATGAGTTAGTTGGTGATGTAGAGCAAGAGGATGGAGAGCTTCAAAGTATAGTTACTAGAATAGATGGTGATATTACCGTGGATAAGCTGATAGAGTTGGTGCTTCATGAAAAGTTTTTATTAAGCATATCTAGTAATGGATATGGAAAACGTACTTCATCATATGAATATAGAGTTACTGGTAGAAATGTTGGAGGTGTAGTAAATATGGATGTTGGTCGTGCATATGTTGTTGGAGTATTGCCAATTAAAGATACTGATAGTGTAATTTTAGCTTGTAATTCTGGTAAGGTAATTAGGTTATCAGTAGATTCAGTGCGTGTTACTGGAAGAAATGCGAAAGGTGTGCGTGTAGTATCTTTAGAGAAGAATGATCATGTAGTATCGGCATGTAGTATATCCAGTTCTCTGGGGGAGCAGGATGAATTAAATGATGCGATGGACAAGTCTGAAAATTAGGGTGTAGAATGAAACTATTCTTTCGTATTTTATACTTAATGGAAGGAAGTTTTCTCAAAAATAAATATCGCCGAATTAGATACTTGAAAGTAAAGCGATTACCATCAACATGAAGTCAGAGACCTAACCTGAAAGTACATCATGAAATAGATGTGAAACCCAAAGAACTACAACGGATAATAAAAATCCATTTGCACTAAAGAGGTGGATATCGAAAGTTATGCTTGCTTGGCTTTAAATCGAGGATTCTTCTTGTTGATCACATAAATCACGCCACGACGTTTCACAATCCTACAATCTTTATCGCGCTTCTTAGCACTTTTCAGAGACGAGAAAATTTTCATATCATCAAAATACTGGTTGCGGGAGATGGATTTGAACCAACGACCTTCAGGTTATGAGCCTGACGAGCTACCAGACTGCTCTATCCCGCGTCTTTAAATGTGATCCTGGATAACCACAACACCGCATACTGTACATTTAATACCGTATTATGTCAATTATTAAATGACTTAATTAGCAGTAAAACATTCATTAATATTTTCTTTTGGTAGAAATTTGTTAACAAGAGAAGTAGTGCAGTACAATATTGGAATACTTAACGCCACAAAAAATAATTTAAAGGAGTATGTATTTAATATGAGAGATGCTAAATGTTCTTTAGGGAATATTCCTAAATGTGACATTACAGATAGCATTATAGCGGTATCTATGAGAAGTGAAAATGCGGTACTACAACTACTACGTAACCATAGCAATTTTCCCTTAGTCAATTTTTTGAGATAAAGAAATATTTTTACATCTAGCATTTGAGAAGTATAGCATGCTATGAGAGATGCTATGAATACTGTATTATAGCAACCGAAGACTTCACTAAAAGTACTAGTACTCATTTTCGACCAAGAGGTAGCTGGCATCTGCATGAAAAGTAGCATAACACATGCTACTCCTGCACCTATTATCACACCTAGTCGGAGGCAAAATCTGGCAGCATCTCTACCATAAAACTCACTTATTATGTCGCTGAGCAAAAAGGTAAAAGGATATAAGATAGAACCAGTTGGAATTGAGAAGGAAAATAAACCAAGAAACATGAAAGAGACTTGCTTCTGATACAAGAGGTTACTTAGTACGATAAGAACCGAGAACACTGCACAAAATCCAGCGTATAATTGTTGTTTTTTCATTGCTTTATCCGTTATGGTAAGTAATATAAGTCCTTATGTCAAGATAATTTATGATGATATATTTGGTAATTCTGGATTAATACCTAAAAAAATCGATACTATTACAAGTGTAAATAAGATGTAAAACTCCGCTCTAGAAGTGTCTTGAAGCTTAAGATTTATCTTAACTTTAGATAATCCAAGTGAAAAGAATATTCTTGAATACATTATTAGCATGTAAATAGCGGAGAGAATCATATTTAATGAAAGCAAAAAGCCAAGGATTTTATTGAAATGATATATCCCGAATATTGTGACGAATTCTCCTATAAATCCTGATGTAAGAGGAAGTCCTATTGCGCCTAATGTAAGAATAGCAAAAGTACTAGCTAATATTGGCATATGTTTTCCTAGTGTTTCTGGTATGAGATGAAGATTATATGTAGAAACACGTTTGTGAAGAATACCTAACCCAGCAAATAAGCCTGATGATATTACGCCATGACTAAGCATCTGAAAAATGGCTCCTTTAAATCCATAGCTATTCAGAGAGAAGAGTCCCGCTGTGACGAAACTCATATGGGAGATTGAAGAATATGCTATTATTTTTTTTGCTTCGGATTGTACTAATGTGACTAAAGACGCATATATTCCCCCTCCTATTACAAAACTTACTAATATTAATTGCCACTCTTTTACAAAAGTTGGGAAAAAAGGAATGAAAATTTTAATAAAGCCAAAGCATCCAGCTTTTAATAGGAGAGCAGCTAATATCATAGAACATGGTGTTGGAGCTTCTACGTGAGCTTTTGGTAGCCATGTGTGGAAAGGAGGGATAGGAGTTTTGACTGCGAATGGTATAAAAAAAGCGAGTGCTAGATAATTAATATTTGACGAAGAGCTAGTGCTAGATATTAGATTTGGTAGAACATTAATATCTAAGGTATTATAAGATATCATGATATATAATATGCCCCACAGCATTATTACTGACGATGCAATTGTATACATTAAAAATTTGAAAGTTGCGTATATACGTTCTTCATTCCCCCATCTTCCTATGATTATAAAAGTTGGTATCAATACCAATTCAAATAACGTGTAAAATACTAAGAGATCTTGAGTTGTAAATAAATTTATCAGCATTCCTTGTATCATCAGGAATAGTGACGACTGTTGCAGAGCTTTGGATATTTCATCACGATTCTCGCTGAAAAAAGTGAATAATATTGTCAAGAACGATATTAGAGTTGTAAGTAATACTAATACTGCAGATATATAATCTAATCTGACAGAATGATTTACAGTGATATTATTATTTGTTCCGAAAATGCGAAGTATAAATAGGGGATGAAGCTCTGAAAATAGAAATTTGTCATTCTGATAGCTACAGATATAAACAAACATCACTATTGAAGAAATAAGTGTGATGAATGAGCAGGAAATGATCTGACATTTTAAGATCTGATAGATTTTTTTTTCTTTTGTTATGCTAGTTATTAAAAGTGTAAATATAGAGCATAACAATGAAAGCAGTATCGTAAAAGATATTAGAGGAAATGCCGTTATTGGAAAATGCATATAGTGATATGATTGGTTTTATAAATTTCGCTATTATGTGTTTCTTTTAAACTATCATTATTGATAACTAACTGTTCAGTACATAATACATTTGTTAAATCATCTATCAGTGATTTGGGAAATGCTAGATCAGTGTGTAGAATAATTTTTTGCATCATTTTATTCATAGCGATTTTATGCTCCGATCTAAATTTTCTGACAATATTTATTACATTTAATGATTCAGAAATTGTGATGTCATTATTAGTGATGAATTCTTTCATTTCTATAATGTATTTCGGAAAAGCATCATGAGAGTGCACTGAGAATAGCGATAAATCGTGATTAAGGGCATTACTTTTTTCCTTTGCATTTCTTAATATTATTTTCTGAAATATTTCCTCGGCAATATATGGTGTTATTGGAGCTATTAATTTTATTATGGTAGAGATCGTATAATACATTGTAAGGGCGGCACTATTGCCTGCTTTTGTACCATGATAGGAGTAAGCACGTCCTTTAACGATTTCAATATAATAATCGCAAAATATCTTCCAAAAGAAATCTGATACTGCTCGCATTGCGTGACAGTAATCAAAATTATTATAGTGTTGAAAGACACTTTTCGTCAAAGATAGTAACTCGCTTAAAAGCCATATATCATACGTTTCCTCAACTTCCCCAATGCTAAGTGAATTTTCAATATTTGAAGGAGCTACCGTCATATTTTCTAAGTGTTGAGAGCAAAATTTAGTAGCGTGAAAAAGTTTGGTGAGAAAACGTTTAGCATCTTTTATTATATCGTCAGAGTAGGATATATCTGTTCCTAGTGGAGCAGTTGCAGCCCAATATCGTATTGCATCAGCACCATGTGTTTTAAGTTCTACTAATGGATCTATAATATTTCCCTTTGATTTGCTCATTTTTTCATGATTTTTTCCAAGGCACCAACCACTTATCATAATGTTATGCCATGGTATACTATTTTCATGAAATAGAGATTGAGCTATCGTACCAAAAGCCCAAGTTCTTATTATTTCATGTGCTTGTGTTCTGAGAGAAAATGGAAATATAGCGGGTTCTGTTATCTCGAGAAGTGCAGCATTAATTTGAGGAGAGAGTGTGCTAGTAACCCATGTATCCATTACATCAGAATCAGGTATTACGTCATCTTTTTCGTAACCATATGGGAGATTTTTTGATGGTTCAAGTGGAAGTTGCGTTTCATCTGCTAATATGACTTTACCTTCTTCCCCAACTTTTTTTGAGTACCATACTGGGAATGATATGCCAAAGTACCTTTGTCTTGATATACACCAATCCTGATTAAGATTTTCGATCCATTGTTCTGCTCTTATTCTCATATGTTCTGGATACCAATTTATTTTATGTACTTGCGACATTAATACGTCCTTATATTGCATTACATTGATATACCATTGTTGTGTGACTATAATTTCGAGAGGAGTTCCAGATCTTTCTGCACATTTCACGTATTGTACTACTTCCATAACATTTTTTATTACTCCTTCTGCTTCAAGTAATTCTAATATTTTGCTTCTAGCGACTTTTATTTTCATGCCATTTAATAAGCCGGAATTTTCCATCAACCCTTTTTTTGTAATAACGCTTGTACATGTAAATTGATGGGTGCGCCACCACTCTATATCTTGAGTATCTCCGAATGTACAACACATCACGGCTCCGGTACCTTTTTGCATATCTACGCTTTCATCTTTGATAATTGATACTTTATGCTGAGAAATAGGGACGATGCATAATTTTCCAACTAGTGTTTCGTATCTTTGATCTTCTGGATGAACTAATACTGCTTTACATGCGTATAACATTTCCGGTCTTGTTGTTGCAATTGTAATATTATTCTGTTTATCGCTATCAATTAAGAATGCTAGTTCGTACATTTTACCTACAAATTCTTTATCTTCTATCTCGGCCTGTGAGATCGCAGTTTGATCTACGTGATCCCAAAATACGGGAGCTTCTTTTCTATATATTATTCCTTTTTGATATAATCTGATAAAAGATATTTGCGATAATCGTTGGATCTTTTCTGAAATCGTACTGTATTGAAAGTTCCAGTCATATGTGAAGCCTACAATATTAAGTAAGATTTTAAATTGCTCATGAAATTTCACTATTGTTTCTGAGCATTTTTTTATAAAATCGGACTTACCTACGGTATGTGCAGCAATATTATATTCCTTCTCTATTAATCTTTCCGTTGGTAATCCATTATCATCAAAGCCAGGAGAATAGAATACATTATACCCGCACATTCGTTTGAATCTTGCAATAAAATCAGTGTGAGAGTAGCTAAATACATGTCCTATATGCAAATAACCTGATACTGTTGGTGGAGGAGAATCTATAGAAAACACTTCTCTTTTAGATGCTACTTGCCATTGATATAATTTACTTGAATTCCAGAAGAGTCTCATTCTCAATTCAATTTCATCATGATTATATTTTGTGAATTCGTACATTTTTTAAAAGTAAAGAAAAATGCTTGGAAACTGCGATTATTTACACTATCCTCCAATGTTAAGTACATACATATACGTGATCTTACTACGATGAAAAGATATTCTTTGCAATCACTTCCTTATTCTTATGATGCATTAGAGCCAAGCATTTCTAGAAATACTTTAGAATTTCACTACGATAAACATCATCGTGGTTATCTAGATAACATAAATAGAATAGTTGAAGAGCATAATTTAGAGACAGAAAATGGAGTAAAAGGGCTTTTTATAGATGCTAACACAGAACTCAAAAAAGATAGTAAAAATACAGAATTATGGAATTCAGTATTTAATAATGCCGGGCAAGTTTTAAATCACGATTTTTTTTGGAATTCTATATGCTCTCAGAAAGATTCTATTTTAAGTGCTAGCGATATTGATAATAAGTTAGTATCTGCTATTGAAATAGCATTTGGTTCAATTGATCAGTTTAAACAGGATTTTATAAAAGTTGGGATTAGTCAATTTGGTAGTGGATGGGTATGGTTGGTATGGTCATCACGTGAAAGGAAATTAAAAATAGTAAAGACTGCGAATGCTTACTCTCCCTTACTTGATGATATGGAACCTCTTATGGTGTGTGATGTATGGGAGCATGCATATTATCTAGATTATCAGAATAGAAGAGCTGATTTTCTTAGGAAAGTTATTGATAATCATTTGAATTGGAAATTTATATCATCCTGTTTTAATGCGGTGTAGTTGCTACTTATGATCTCTGTATTACATCTATTTCTCTTGTCTTTTATCATTTTGATACTTGGTATTCTTTGTATGATAATGAAAAGAAGAAATATAATGCATCTTTTTATCGGCATAGAAATAATGCTACTAGCACTGAATATAGCATTTGTAAGTGTAGGGATTTTTCTAAATGATATCTTAGGACAGATTATAGGTGTAGTTCTTATATGTGTGGGTGCAGCAGAAGTTTCTGTTGGGCTATCAATTTTGGTAGCATATGTAAACGTGAAAAAATCTACTAATTTGATGTCAAATGAATTTGATGAATTGCGTGACTGAAGATGATGATAGAGTTTGCTATTGCTAGAAGATTTGCTTTAAGTAGGCAAAATAGGGCTTTCATGTACATAATTAATGCTTTTGCTATTGCTGGGATAGCAATTGGTGTAGCTACTTTAATAATAGTAACGTCTGTTATGTACGGCTATAAATCATATATCGTCACAAAAATGCTTGGAGTGCAGAGCCATATCCTCGTTTATCCATACGAAGGTACTATGATTTGTGATGAGCATGACGTGGAAAAAGTGAAAAATATTAAAGATGTAGAACACGTATCGTGTGTCATACAAGGACAAGCTATGATTACTTACAATAAAAATATTGATGGTGTTCTTATAAAAGGTATTGATAACGATGCATTGGATTATTCTTTTACAAAAGGAGGATTTATTCGTGGTAATATTACTACTCATAAGCATGATGATAATGCATTTTTTATTGTAGGTAATGGTATTATGAAGAGTGCATTACGTGACGGCACACTGAAAGTGAAGCTTACAATACCTCAATTTGTGGAAACATTTTTAGGCATCATACCGAGAAGTAAAAGTTATCAAATAAACGATTATTTTGATTCCGGAATGATGGATTATAATAATGGTATGATTTTTATGAGCATAGAAGATTGTAGAAAGTTATTTGGCTACCCTGAAAAAGCAGTAACTGGTATCGAGATCATGGTGCAAAATCCCCTAGATATGTCGAGTATTAAGGCTGAATTAGATATTCTTTTTAAAGATAGATATGCTATTATCGATTGGAAGAAGAGAAATGGTCATTTAATAGTTGCACTAGATGCGGAAAGAACAACTATGTATATAATACTTTCCATTATTATTGTTGTTGCCACTTTCAATATATTTTCTGGACTTATGGTAATGGTGCAAGATAAGAGAAAAGAGATTGCTATACTAAGAACAATTGGAATGTCAAAATTGTCTATAATGTCCATATTTCTCTTATGTAGTATTTATATAGGGGTAGTAGGAACGATACTTGGTGTAGTTTTTGGTTGTATATTTGCTAAAAATTTACCACTTATAAGATACATGGTAGAAGAGTTGTTCGATATATCTCTATTCGATCCTAAAATCTATATTTTAACCGAGCTTCCAATAGAGTTATCATTATCTAGTATTGTGCTTATAGCCACTTTTTCAATAATTTGTTCATTGTTTGCATCTCTTTATCCCTCGCTTAGTATTGCAAAAATATCTCCTTCTACCGTTTTAAAAGATGGATAAAATGCTAGTGATGATATCGTATAATTGACAAATTATCACTCTAAGTCTACTCTGAGGGTAATCGCACCACTTGCCGATTTTTTATAGTTTTTGAATGACGAAAAAATATGATGCCTCGTCTATCCAAGTTTTGGAGGGGTTAGATGCTGTTAAGAAGAGGCCAGGAATGTACATCGGTGATGTTAGTTCTTCATTAGGACTACATAATATGTTGAACGAAGTTTTAGATAACGCTGTAGATGAATGTATTGCCGGATATGCTAAAAATATCTCAATATCTCTGAATAGTGATGGTTCAGCAAGTGTAGAAGATGATGGAAGAGGGGTACCGGTAGATATGCATGAAGAAGAAGGAATTTCTGCTGCAGAAGTTATAATGACTAAGTTGCATGCGGGTGGGAAATTTGATAGTGATGCGTATAAGATGTCCGGTGGACTTCATGGAGTTGGGGTATCTGTGGTAAATGCATTGTCTGAGTGGTTATTATTAACTGTATGGAGGGATGATAATGAATACGAACTTCTTTTCAAGGAAGGAAGAACGGTAAATGCTCTAAAAATAAATGCCACAGGTGCAGGGAAACGCGGTACTAAAGTTACTTTCCTTCCTTCTAGAGAAATTTTTGCCGTAGTGGAGTTCGATTGCAATCATATCGAGCAAAGAGTGAGAGAACTTGCCTTTCTTAATCCAGGTGCATCTTTTACTGTGAAAGATTATAGAAAAGAAGAGCCATTAGAGAGGACTTTCTGTTTTGCAGGAGGAGTGAAAGAGTTTGTTGCTTACTTGGATAGAGCTAAAAATAAGTTGCATGATGTGATAGATGTGCATGGTCAAAGCGATGACGTGATAGTAAATGTTGGTCTTGCTTGGAATGATGGGTATGCAGAGAATGTCATGTGCTTTACAAATAATATAAGGCAGAGAGATGGAGGTACGCATCTTGCTGGTTTTAGAAGCGCTATTACTAGAGCTGTAACTGCATATGTTAATACCATCAAGAATAAAAAGTATGAAAAATTAGAAGTATCACCAGATGATATAAGAGAAGGTTTAACTGCTATACTATCCATAAAAGTTCATGAACCAATCTTTTCATCTCAGACTAAAGAAAAACTTGCTAGTGGTAATGTTAAAGGTGCGGTTGAGCATGTTGTGTTTTCTTATATTGAAAGGTGGTTTGAGCAAAATCCGAATTCTGCTAAAGCTATAGCGAATAAGATATTAGATTCTGCTATAGCGAGAGAAGCTGCAAGAAAAGCTCGAGATTTAAGTAGAAAAAAACCAGGATTTGAAATGTCAGTTCTTGCAGGGCGATTAGCTAGTTGTCAAGAAAAAAACCCTTCATTGTGCGAATTATTTATAGTTGAAGGGGAGTCAGCTGGAGGTTCTGCTAAACAAGGGCGTGATAGAGCGATACAAGCTGTGCTTCCATTAAGAGGGAAGGTTTTAAATGTGGAAAGAGCTAGGATAGATAAAGTGCTTTCCCATTCTGAGATTGGCACTCTTGTGAGTGCACTTGGTACAGGAATAGGAAGAGATATCTTGGATGTATCCAAATTGAGATATCATAAGATAATATTAATGACAGATGCTGATGTAGATGGTGCTCACATTAGAACTTTATTGATTACCTTTTTCTTTAGATATATGTACCCTATTATAGAAGAAGGACATCTATATATTGCAGAACCACCATTATATAAAGTTCGAAAAGGACAAAGTGACAGGTATATAAAAGACGAACGAGAACTAAAAGTTTTTTTGATGTCTATAGTATCTGATGATATTTTTGCAACTCTAAAGGGAGAAGTATCCAGAGAATATATTTGGGAGAGGCTAGAGTCTCTCAGTAGCTTTTCTGAATATATAAATAATAGAGAGAATGTCTTGTATAAGAGATTAGCCGAAATATGTATATTTACAGATGGTTTTCTTGATGAAGAATCAGAAGATTTCAATATTTCAGTAGCACAAAAAATAGTAAAATTATGGAATCAAGGATGGGGTATCATTAAAAGTACTGGTGCTGGGCAAATTCAGAAATCTGGGAATACAAAAGATTCCGATATATCTGAGGAATCTGAGGAAGTTGAAAAAGTTGAAAACTTTCTCTCAGATGGAGCAAGTGAAGGTACTAAAACTGCTATAAGTTGGGCTATTTCTGAAGAGAGTAAAAAAGTTAAATTTTTATTAGAGGAGGAGAATAGAACTGCAGCGTGCGAAATGGATTTTGTAGCTTTGAAGAAGGATATGAAAAATTCTACAATACGGCATGTATTGGAATTTTATTCGGCTGTAAATTTTAAAATAGGAGGAACTTTTACAATCAGAGGGAGTGCAATTAGATTCCTTTTACCATCTTCCTTATTTTCCTGTCTTTTAGACATTGCCAGAAAAGGTATGTACATACAGCGATTTAAAGGATTAGGAGAAATGAATCCGGAACAATTATGGGAAACAACTCTCGATCCAAAGAACAGGATCTTGAAACGGATTACAGTAGATGATTTTATTCAGGCTGATCAAACATTTTCAATGCTCATGGGTGATGTAGTAGGTCCTAGGAGAGAGTTTATAGAGCAAGATGCACTAAATGTTAAAGAGCTAGATGTATGAGGGAAGGTTTTGATCTGTGATGAAATACGATTTTTCAGTTTTAAGCGAGTATATACATAATGTCGCTATTTCAGAGTTGTTACGTGCTGGATCTTCAGTAAGTATTACGCATCAGAGTTATGAAAATGGCAGAAGCATTATCATAATGCTTATATATCTCAGTCCCGATATTAGTATTACTGATCGTGAAAAAGATAGCTTAAAATTAAGATGTATTGATATATTACGTAGCTATGATCAATGTAATGAAGATATCAAGCTTTTATTACGACTTGCAGAAGCGAAGTGTGTTATAATTCAGCAGTTCGAAAAAAACATAGAATTACCGCATAAGCTACCGAATGCGATTCATAAGAAAGAAAAAAAACGTATTGAGAACGTAAAAAATATCATAGTAGTAACGTCAGGAAAGGGAGGTGTAGGAAAATCTTCAGTAGCTGTTGGAATAGCTTTGAGTTTAAGAGCTAAGGGTTTTAATGTAGGAATAGCTGATTTAGATATATATGGTTCTTCAATTCCTAATTTTTTAGAAGTGAAAGGTCATATGATGATGCGAGATGGAGTCTTTATACCACCCATAGCAGAAGGAATGCCGATAATGTCAGCAGATTTCTTTATATCAAAGGATGATAATAAGGTATTCTCTTGGAGAGGGCCAATGATTGCCAAAATGATGGATACTATCTTATCGTTATCAAGATGGAAAAAAGAGAATATGTTTATTGATTGTTCTTTGGATTATTTAATAATAGATACTCCACCTGGTACAGGAGATATACATCTTTCACTTTTGGAAAAATATGATTTACATGCTCATAATGTACATGTAGTACTCGTTTCGAATGAAAGTACGATAAGCTTGTTGAATACTATTAAATCATATGAGCTGTATAAAAAGTTTGGATTAGATAGTTTTAGTATTATTTGTAATATGAGATTTGAAAAGGAAGATATTATACAGCAGTATATAAAGAATTTTAGTGATATTATACATTTAGGAAATATATCATTTTATGGAAATCTTATAAGTAATACATTTATGTTCTATAAGAGTGCTCTGATCGCACAGAATGATAAGGAGGACTATATTCATTTTAGAAGTGAATATGAAGTGATAATACAAAACATCTTGAACTTACAATGCTCTTCATAGATACAACATCTGGCAGTACATCTATAGCAGTTATGACAGAAAGTGGAGATATCTTTTCTTACTATGATGGAGAAAAGAATATGCAAGTAGAAAGAATTGCTAAACTTACTACTACCGTTCTAGAAAAAGCATCACTTTCTTTAAATCAGATTAAATATATAGGATGTAATACAGGCCCTGGTAGTTTTAACAGTATAAGAATAGGGGTATCATATGCTAATGGCATCTTATGTGTAAAAAGTAATATTATATCGATACAATTAAATACTTATCAATTATGTTTATATAGTATATATAGAAAAATGCTAAAAAGCGCTCAATCATCTCCTTTTTTTATTGGTATTCACACAGATAAAAAGAAAGTTATTATGCTGTTAGAATCAGTAATGCCATCAAAATTAATTGCGGAGCCATACCATTATTTTGACGCCTTAAGTAAAATAGCTGAAATTTCTATCGATGACTTTATTGAAAAGCGTTCAATTTCACCTAGTGTAGTGGAGGTTTTAGAGAATGAGTTGAATACTCCTAAATGGGAACAATACTATCTATTTGGGGAGAAATGTGATAACATGATACCATCTTCTGCTACCGGAGTAGCATTAATGAAATTTATGATGTTGCGGTGTGATGAGGAGCGTCACAGTAGGTTTTTTGAACCTTTTTATGGTTCTCTTCCGTCTTCAATGAAAGTAAAAGACTCTTAGAAATTTTTAGCGTCTTAATATGTATAATGTAGAATATATTAGAAATTTTCCTGCAGATTTTGATGATATGATGAGAAAGAGAAAATTACCTTCTCTTTCCGCAGAGGTAATACAGATGCATGATGAGTTAAAGAAGAAAAAAAGCATTTTGCAGGATTTAAATACGCAGAAAAATGAAATAGCTTCGCAAATTGCGATTATTAAAAGGAGTAGTGCAGACTATGAAAAAGAAGAAATGCTGACAAGAAATGCTGAAAATATCAGAGCTTTGATAGTAGATGCATCAGCAAAAGTTGCAAAAGAGGAGAGTGCATTTAAGGCATTTCTTTCAAAAATTCCCAATATATTAGATAGTAGAGTGCCGGAGGGAGAAGGAGAGAGTGATAATGTTGTTATTAAAGAAGTAGGAGAGAAAAAGCATTTTACCTTCGAACCTATGCAGCATTTTGAAATAGGAGAAAATTTACGCAGTATGAATTTTGAAAAAGCAGCGGAAATTTCTGGTTCTAGATTTGTACATCTCTATGGCGATCTAGCTATTCTTGAAAGAGCATTAACTAATTTTATGTTAGATCATCACAGAAAAAATGGATTCTTAGAGATGTCAGTACCTGTACTTGTTAAAGAAGATGCTATGTTTAATGCTGGGCAATTGCCAAAATTTGATGCTGAATCTTTTAAGTGTGATTCTTTGTATAGGTTAATACCGACGGCTGAGGTGCCATTAGTAAATTTACTTTCCGCCTGTGATGTGGATATCACATCTTTACCTAAAAGATTTATGAGTCATACTCAATGTTTTCGTTCAGAAGCTGGTAGCGCAGGGAAGGATACTAGAGGAATGATTCGCGTACATCAATTTTCTAAAGTCGAATTGGTTACTATCACGAGTGAGGATACAAGTGAATTTGAGCATCAGCATATGCTTAATAGTATCGAGATATTAATGCAATCTTTAGGTTTGCATTATAGAGTAGTTTTATTGTGTAGCGGTGATATAGGTTTCACCTCTGCTTTGACATATGACATAGAAGTATGGCTTCCAGGGCAAAAAAAATATAGAGAAATATCTAGTTGCTCGAATTGTATTGATTTTCAATCAAGGAGGATGCTTGGAAGATATTTTGTAAAAGATAGTAATAAAAAGAAAATTTATACCTTCTTGCATACTTTAAATGGATCTGGCGTAGCAGTAGGAAGGGCTTTGGTAGCTGTTCTTGAAAATTACCAGAATGAAGATGGTACAGTAGACGTGCCTGAAGTATTAATACCTTACTGTAACGGGTTGAAAAAAATTGTTCCTAATAAAAATTTCTGAAAAACACTCCCGCTTTCAAGATATATACCATATCAATGTGATGTAATCTCGTGATGCTATGGTATTTCCTATCTATAATCTTAATATAATCGATGCTATTCCTTAGGTAATTTACAGCATTTAGATAGAGATTTTCTATTCCTTAGATAGAGTTTATGTAATTGTAAATAAAATGTAATAATTCTAATTTTATTGATGAAATTCAAGAATGAATAAAGATTTTATAGATATCAGATTGCCAACGTCGCTAATAACTAAAGCAGTTAAATGTGTTGAGTATGTTAATATGGTACATCAAATGTTAAAACATGAGCTAAATGATACGATGTGTGTACATTCTAGGATGAGATATATTGTAACACCGTTTTTAGTAGATCATGGAGATGTCGAGGAATTAGTATCTTTTTTTCGAGTATGTAGGGGGAGCTTATATACATTTCGATTTAAAGATATTTCTGATTACAAAGCAATAAAGGAGATAATAACGTATTCTGATGAGAAGAGAAAAGAATATCACATAAGAAAACGATATTATATTAATCGACATTTTGAATTCAGGTATATTAAGAAAATTGTGCCTGATACTGTAGAGATTTTTATCAATAACGAAAAAGTAGATTCTAAAAGATATGAAGTGGATCATAATAACGGAATAATTTCCTTTTATGATTCATTAACGGATGATTTACTGATAACTTGTTCATTTGAATTTGATGTACTAGTAAGATTTGTACAAGATTCTTTACGTATAGAAATGCATAATCCAGGGAAATTTCATTGTGATAATATTGAATTAATTGAAGTAATATGAGTTATATTCCTAATTTAAGTGCATTATGCTTGAAGGTGATATTACGAAATAATGGTATATTAGGCTTTACAAATTGTGATCAAAGTTTCAATTTCGAAGGCGTATTGTATCAAGGAAGTAGTATGAGAAATATCAGTAAAATTACAAAAACTTCAGATTTGTTAGATGAAGGATTTAATTTAGAGATAAAATTACCACATCATATATTAGACGTATTTAATGTAATGGACGAAGTATACGATAATAGTACAATTTCTTTATTCTCTTTACAGTTGGAAAATGCTGATAAAGAATATAGAATGAGAAATAGTAAAAGTACTAAGATATATAGTGGTACTATAAAAAGCATCACATTGAATGAACAATGGAGTACTATAGAGATATCAAGTTTTAAAGAGTTTTTTAAAAAAATACCAACGAATATATATTCTGCATCGTGTAGAGCTGATTTTTGCGATAATTTTTGTAAGAAGGATAAAGAATCGTATATAATGAAAAATCTTGTTATTAAAGATATTGAATTACGTAATAGGATATACTGTTCAGGTGTGAGGGAATATTTTAACGCTCTCAATATAGCAAATTCTGGTATTTCTCGTACTGATTACTTAAGAATTCTAAATTATGGTCATGTGATATTTCATCGTACTGTGTTATCCGAAGATATGTGTTTTCCGGTTCAGATAATAGCATTCCGAGAGAGTTTAGATCGTATATCTATCATAGAGTTAACGAAAAAAATTCCTACTTTCGTTACGCTGACTGACAGTTTTGATTTAGTATGCGGTTGTGATAAAACGATGCACATGTGTAGCAACACATTTCAAAATGCAATAAATTTCAGGGGAGAACCTTACCTATCAAACGCTGCTTAATACAAGCACATCCCCTCGCCATTGGTGAGGAGATGCGTTCTTAGAAAAAAAGAGAGATGGCAATTATTTATTATTTACTACACCTCTTCTATTTTGAGCTCTACCTTCAGGTGTACCATTGTCAGCAACAGGCATAGAGTTGCCGTAACTTATTATGGTTAGTCTTTCAGCTGCGATACCTCCCTTTTCAGTGAGATATTGTTTTATGCTGTTTGCACGTCTTTCACCAAGGCCTATATTGTATTTTTCAGTACCAATTGAATCAGTGTGACCTTCTACAACTACGGAAGCTTTTGGATATTTCTTCAGAAGTTCAGATACATGATCAAGTTTTTGTCTGTCAGAGTTATCTAAATTGTACTTATCGAAGTCAAAGTATATGACATTAGTATGAGACTTCAATAGTGCTTGAGCGAGTTCTCCGTCAGAAGATGTTAGAGCAGTACCATCCTCTAATGTGGGAACGTCTGTTTTGCATCCTGCACAAGCGGTGAGCGATAGAGCTGCAACGCCAAAAATAAATAGTTGTTTAAACATGATAAAATAAAAGTTATTAAAAATTAATTATTCATTAATTACGTCTTGGAGAGCTTTTCCAGGAGCGAATTTAACGCGATGCATTGAAGGGATTTCCATTGCTTCGCCAGTTCTAGGATTGTTCACCATGCGACTTTTGGAAAATTTTACGAAGAATGAACCAAATCCAAGCATTTTTACTTCTTCCTTCCGTTTTAGGGCATTCTTCCATATATCCAATAACGAATCCAAGAATGCGCTAGCTTGTACTTTCGTTATGTTGTTAGCAGAGGCTAATTCTGCAATAAGATCAGTCTTATTCACTATACGTATCTTACAAAAATTTTACATAGACAAGAGGTGAAGCAAAGCTTATTCTCGTCATACGAATATATGTTAAAATATATTTAAAGACAAAACAATAGGTAAATAGGGATATTCAGTAGAAATGATAAAAGATTTTGACAGATATCACAGCTACAGCTTAAACATATAGTTATAATAAAGCATTTAATGATAACTTATCTTAAATTTTTTTAACAAAAAAAATCAACACAATCGATACCATTCGTATGCTATCTATAACTTCATATGTTAAAAATCAATCTCTGAGACTTAAGATCCTATTGATGGTAATAGGCGGAGTTTTGACAACAATAGTACTTTCTAGTGTTCTTGGTAGTGTATATTACTATCTTGGAGTAGAGAAATATTTCGAAACTCAAATCAAAAACAGTATACGTAGAACGGCAGAGGTTTCGCAACTCTATTTGAATGAGCATGTCAAAACAATAAAAGTTGATGCCCTGATGGCTTCAGTAGAGATCGAAAAGTATTTTATGAAGCTGACAGTAGATCAGGAGTATGGCACCAAGGTACTAGATTTTATAGCGAATATGCAAAATTTATCAGATATTATGATATTTAATGCAGAACAGACAGTATTACAAACTTCTTGGAGTATTTTTACTATTTTTTTAGATCCTATTTTATTGCGAGAAGCATTGCCAATAGTGGATAAAGGAGAAATATTTGTATACAAGAGCAAGGTTGAAAATAAAGTTCACGCGATTGTGAAATTACGTACTCAGTATGATTTTTTACCACTGTACGTCATCATAGGCAGATATATAGACCCAGAAATTGTTAAGCACCTAGATGATACGAAGATTTTAACTACTTTGTATGAGGAGTCTATTTCTCATATGAGGAGTATTAGAATAAAAGTACTTTTTGCGTTTATTATAGGATCGTTGTTAATACTATGTATAACGTTCTTTATAGCGAATAAATTGTCTTATCTTATTATAGATCCTCTATCTTCGCTAATAAGAGCAACTAGATCGATAAAGAAAGGAGATTATAATTTTTCCCTTCCAAAAATGAAATATAGTGGAGAATTATATGCTCTCTCGAAGGCTTTTAGTAGTATGTCAGAAAAAATAGCTACTCAGCATAAAATACTTGTTGATGTGAATAATGCATTGGAAGCTAGGAAAAAATTTACTGAAACTATCATTTCTGAAATGTTATCAGGAATTATAGTGCTTAATAATAGAAATGAAGTATTGATATGCAATAATGCTGCATGTGCTATTTTATGTGTAGATGATTTTGTTCAGTTAGGTAGTAATGTATTTCCTGAAATATCTGACTTGCTTTCAGAAGTACATATGAAAGAAAAATGGGATAAAGAATCGATGTATCCTCATTATATTAACATTATAAGAAATGGTGATACGAAAAATCTATCAGTAAAATTATGCTATATTTACGGAGATGAGCAATTGGAGAATATCATTATAGCTTTAGAAGATATTACGGAAGTTAATTTAGTAAATAAGTTGAAAGCATGGAGTGAGGTAGCTAAGAAAGTAGCACATGAAATAAAAAATCCTCTTACTCCTATACAACTTGCTATAGAGCATATTGAAGCTACTCTCATTACGAAAATTCCAGAAGAAGAGCAACATGCTCTTAAAAAATACGTTAATATTGTACTGTCTAAAATTGAAGATATTAAAAAAATGCTCATACAATTTCTTAGTGCAAGAGTTTCAAAGGCAAAGTTAGCACCATGTAATATTTATGATATATGTAGTGAAGTGATGATTTTAGAGCAAAAAGCGAATGTAGATATTATGTATGAATTATGTTCAACCGAAGTAGCGATATATGTAGATTGCGATAGAAATCAAATACATCAAGTAATGATAAATCTTTTGCAAAATGCTGCAAATGCTATCTGTAGTGCAGAAGGTACTATTATGCAAAAACGTATTCGCATCTCAATTGCTAATGAGAATGGGTATGTTATAACGTCAGTGGAAGATACTGGAAGTGGGGTTTTATTTGATGAAATTGGTAATCCAACTGCGAAGAGTAAAAAGGGTTTTGGGCTTGGGTTATCAATAGTAAGATCGATAATAGCAGAACATAATGGGATGTTTAATATTATGAATAATGCTAATGGTTGTGGTGCTATAGCAATTTTTAAGCTAATCTCTAGTAAAGCTGATGCATTTAGTGCGCATGATAGTCAGTAAATATGAAGCGACAAATAGTAATCTCTGTAATACTACATTGTATATGTATTGTAGTAGTTAGTTTCTTTTCTTTGTTGAAAATTAATGAAGAAAAACGAATTCAAAGTTCTTTGATGAAGATGAGTATCGCACCGATGATTCCAATGCAAGAAGAACGAAGTAGTGCTCTAGTAGAATTTGACAAAGTATATCAAAGTGTTGAGGAACGTACTTTTAATAGCAGCTCAAATTCAACAGAAAATATACAAATTGATGAACAAGCAAGAGAAGTAGTAAGTGAGAAAAAGCAACTAGTAGAGGAAAAAAAGCAATTAACAGAAGAGAAAAAGCAATTAGTAGAGGAGAAAAAAGTAGAAAAACATAAAGTCAATATTAGTAAGAAAAATAAAGATTCACCAAAAAAGGAAAAGTTAAGTAGTAAAAATTCATCAAAAAAAGAGAAGTTAGGCAGTAAAAATTCACCAAAAAAAGAGAAGGTAGAGATTGCAAAAGAAGATAGAAAGAAAAAAAGTATAATTTCTAAAAAAGATGTAAAAAAGAATCAGAATAATAATGGACGGAAAAAAGAGAAAAATGTAAGTGAAGAGAGTGGTTTTGTTGGGGATGGCATATCAGATGAAGAGAAAAATGCCATTATCAGTCAAATTAGTGAGAATTGGTATTTAGATTATCATCACACTAAGGATGTAATGCGTGTAAAAGTTTATATTAAAGTTTCTAGAAATGGGGACATATATGATATTAAAGTGGTAGAGCGTCATGGGATCGAAAGTAGTGCATATAGAAAATTTGTAAGCAATGCTATTTCAGCACTTGAAAACGCTTCTCCATTACGGAAGTTACCTTCGGTTAAAAAATATGATGAATGGAAGGAAATGGCAATTGAATTTGATTCTTCTGGTAATATTGGGTGAGGATATCACCTTATTGTAATAATATGAGTATCATGTATTGCTAATTAGGAGAATTAAAGAATGTATATGCGTTCACTTAGCCGTAACACCTATGATTATTGTAGTGCAAGTTTTGTAGCATTCATATTTTATTCTGTGTAGTTCACGATATTAGTATGAAAGTACTTTTCAGATGTCGAAATTTAAAAATAAGAACTTACGTAATTGCACATAATTATTATTAATATTTTAATTACCGTAGGAATGTATTGATTTCACGACGATTTTTCCAGGCAATTAAAAGCTATGTTATTATGTTAATATTACTTAAAGAGAAGAAAAGTATGAGATCTGTGGTTTTACATACTAGCTAAGTTCAGCCAAAACGAAGCTAAAGAAGCCGTGCTAAGCGTACATAATATAGCTGCCATCAATGCTTTCAATATGAATCCAGCTACTTCGTTTTTTCTATCTGGAAGGTAATTAGCATATATGACAACTATTAAGCTTGTGCTACCAATATTAGCGAAATTAGAGCATGCATAAATGAGTATTAGTATTGTATTATGTGATATTACGTTACGATAAAGAAGCATATCATTGAATGCTAGAAGCTCATTTAATGCAATTTTAGTACCGATAATACTAGCAGCGATATGGCATTCAGATATTGGAATACCAAGAAGTAAAGCAATTGGTGTAAAAGCAAAACCTAGTATTTTCTGAATGCTAAGACTGTATCCTAATAGAGTTGAGAATGTATGAATAAGTTCATTAAGTAATGATATTAGTGCTACCATACCTATAATTATTGCAATTATTATAGCACAAGTTTTAGAGCCATCGATTATTCCATCTTGTATTACATCCATGATATTAGTATTACGGGTGCTTTTTATGTTTTGGGGTTTAAAAGTAAGATCGGCGTGATACGGCATCATCATTCTTCCGATTGTAATTACTGCAGGAGATGATATGACTATAGACGACAATATGTGTGTGATAGCATTTTCTACTACTGTGGAAAGTATACTGTCATATACTGTTATGATTGCTATTGAAGAAAATGCTAATCCAGCAGTACATACTGTGAAAAGTTCACCTTTAGATAATAATCCAAGATATGGCTTATTTATCATAGCTGAAAAATTTTTATCGGTAAGCAAAGTAGCAGATATGCTCATCGATAATACTGTCGGTATTCTCATAATGCTTTTGTAGAAAACCGACAAAAATATCATGATTTTTTGTAATATACCTAAATGAAGCAGAATAGAGCAAAAGGTCGATACAACAATTAATGAAGGTAAGCCATGTAGTGCAAGTATAAATCCAAGATTGTTCTTTTGTGGTTCGAGAGCTAATTCTCCGAATACAGTAGTTACACCAACATTAGTAGCTTTTGTAATTACCTCAAAACCATTATTTAGAAATTTAAAAAATGATATTATAACCGGAACCTTCAGTATTAAAAAAGATAAGACTACTTGTGCTACTATACCAAATGCGATAGTAGTAAATTTGATAGATTTCTTGTCAGAACTAAGAAAGAATGCACACGAATATATAAGAAAAAAAAGTACTAATGGTAGTAAAAGCTGATGCATAATTTATAAGATTGAGGAATGTAGTGCCGTTGTTTCTAGATGATTATTCTTAGAAAGATTTAATATACTTTTTATTTTTTCCTCTATAATATTTACTGCAACTTCATTTTTTCCTCCATGAGGTACTATGATATCGGCATGTATTTTAGAAGGTTGTACGTATTTCAAAAACATCGGCCTAGTGCTATCTTTATATTGTTGAATGGTACCTTCTGCAGTACGACCACGTTCTTGAATGTCTCTTACTATCCTTCTAGAAAGGCATATATCAAGCGGAGTGTCTATATATATACTAATATCCAGTGTATTTCTTAATTTTTCATCATGTAACAATAAGATACCTTCTACTACAAGGACAGAACAAGCGCAAATTAACTTAGTGAATGCGGAGCGAGTGCTTCTTACATAGTCGTATGTAGGAGCTTCAACTGAAGTACCGCATCTGAGTTGCATTATGTGATCAGCAAGCAGCTCATGCTCAAATGCAGCCGGCTGATCGTAGTTAGTTTTTTTTCTCTCTTCTAGGGAGAGGTGATCTTGAGAACGGTAATACATATCCTCAGATATTACACTCACATCGGAGGACTTGAAATTTCTAACGATAGTAGAGGCGAAAAGGCTCTTCCCGCTACCAGAAGCACCGGAAATTCCTATTACAACACATTTCTTCATGAGAGAGTAGAAGATTTTGGGGATTGTACCGGCTAGATGAAAGTGTGTCAATAGTGAGGTATATTTCTCCGTAATGTGATTTTATAGTGTGCTACTTAAGTATTTCTCCGCATCTAATGCAGCTATACAGCCACTTCCTGCAGAAGTGATAGCTTGCCTATAAATTTTATCTTGTACATCTCCAGCCGCGAACACACCGCTTATGTTAGTAATAGAAGTACCTGCTTGTGTTTTAATGTAACCATCATTATCTAAATCAATTTGCCCTCGAAAAAGATCTGTATTAGGTTTGTGTCCGATTGCAATAAATACACCATTAATTGGAAGAGTAGAAATTGTACCAGCAACGGCATTCTTGATATTGAGAGCTGTAACGGACTTAGGATTATCATCCCCTATTATCTCATCTACTACATGATTCCAAATAATATTTATTTTTGGATGATTTATAACTCGTTGTTGCATCGTCATATCACCTCTGAATGCACCTCTTCTATGTATAAGAGTGACTTTAGATGCGTGATTACATAGGTATAGAGCTTCTTCTAATGCTGTATTCCCACCACCTACTACGGCTACTTCTTTTCCCCTATAGAAGAATCCGTCACATGTAGCACAGCCCGAAACTCCATATCCTCTAAATTTATTCTCACTAGGTAAATTAAGCCATTTTGCTACTGCACCGGTAGCTATTATCAATGCATCTGTGTACATTTTAGAGTTATTTGCGGTTATAATTTCGAATGGAGAAGTCTTTAAATTAACCGATGTCGCTGTATCCTCTATTATTTTTACACCTACGTTTTTTGCATGTTCTTCCATTTGTTCCATTAACCATGAACCTTGTACGGGTTTAGGAAAGCCTGTGTAATTCTCCACATCAGTAGTTGTAGTGAGTTGTCCTCCTTTGGATGCTCCAGTGAGTAATATTGGTTCTAAGCATGCTCTTGCAGCGTATATTCCTGCTGTGTACCCAGCTGGACCAGAGCCAAGTATAAGAATTTTGCTTTTTATCATATCTATCAATGTTTAAGCGACGATTTACTATTCTAATGCTAAACGAATTTTACGGAAAAAAACATATAAATCACTTTTAGAAAAAATGTAGATATCTATTTTGAATTGATGTGTGAATTTTTTACGTTGTACTCGCGTAATATGTAGGTTAAAGCTTTTGAAAGTAACATTTTTAGGTTATACTCGCATCATAGTTAGGGTAAGTTTTTTTATATAAGCATGACACATTCTCTAAGTGATATGATAAATCGCAATTATAAAGCAAGGAATGATGCTGTAAGAGATAATTTGTTAAAATTAGTCAATTGTGGTGTATGTAAAGATAAAAATGTCGTGATAATGGCAGTAGATCAAGGATTTGAACATGGCCCTCATAAGTCTTTTAGTAGTAATCCTGCCGCATATGATCCATCATATCATTTAAAGCTTGCAATTGAGTGTGGATTAAGTGCGATAGCAGCTCCATTAGGATTTATGGAGGTGCTTTATAACGATACAGAAGAGTATAAAAAGCTGCCAAAAATCCTAAAGCTAAATTCGAATTGTTCTGCAATTTACCCAAACAAGCGCGAGCATGTTCAAGCGTTATTGAGTACTCCTCAGGATGCAGAGAGATTAGGATGTATTGGAGTTGGAATTACTATATATCCTGGTACGAGTAGTAATACCAAAATGATGGAATATGCATCACGAATGATAGCGGAGGCTCGGGGATTAGGATTGTTTTCTGTGGTGTGGTCTTATCCACGTGGAGATGGTGTATTGGGGAAAGAGCAAAGTGTCGATAATGTATCACATGCGGTGCAGATAGCATGCCATCTTGGTGCTGACATAGTGAAGGTGAAAGTCCCTAAAGCAGAATTTAGATTGCTTGATCTGGAGAAATACATTACACGAATTAGGGTGAAATTTCACGAGTATAACGTGGATGAAAGATGTAGAATTGTCGCCGATAATGTTATTTCCGCAATCAAAGAGAAGCATATAGAGTGTAAAAATCGCGATGAGCTAAAAAAGTTTCCTGGTAAAGCTATCGGTAAAATTACAGCTATCATAGCACACTTTCCGGATTCCTTCTGCAAACAAGTGATAGAAATAATACATTCTATAGAAGTAGAAGAAGAGTTTTTACCATACGATGCTGATGCGATAAAGAAAGTCATGCAAGCTGCTTTTGACAGTAAGAGGATTGTGATATTTTCAGGTGGTGAGATAAAAGAAGAAAGTAGTGTAATACATGATGTAAAAGCTATAATAGCAGGAGGTGGTAATGGCTCCATAATAGGGAGAAATATTTTTCAAAGACCAAGAGATGAAGCGGTGGAGCTTTTAAAGCAAATTACAGATTTATATAGTGCTGAAGAAAAGCATAACGAAAGTAGTGAATGTGATGAAAAGTAGGGTATGGAAAGATTTGTTGTTATTGTAGATTCAATTTGTGGAATAGTTGTTTTAGAAAAGGAAGTTTTAGTATGTTTATTCTGATATAAGTAGGGATTGAAAATATTTGTATCAGGACGCGAGATATAAGTGTGATAATAGATGGTGCTGCTCAAAATATTTACGTGAGGATAGCGAAGATCTAAGGGCGATAGAGATAAAATATCCCATGAGTGAAGACTCTTTTTGTATCATGACTTTAGCTAGAGACTAAAGGGCGATAAATAAAATAGTGCAATAATGTTTATCTTATTTATAGCTTTCACTATACCTATGCTATCTTGTAATTGTGTGTTCCTACCATGAATTTACTTGAAAGTTACATCGAGAAAAAAAAAGAGCAATATCAGAACAACATCCTCGTTTTAAAATTTTTGAAGGTGGAAGCACGATATTATATATGTAGTTTTTTTGTATCAACTTTGCTCCACACAATATATAGGATTACTACTCTAGAGTAGAAGGTACTCTTACAGAATTATCGAAATTACATAATACAACACACAGCCAGTTGTTTGAGAATATCAAAAATAATTTTTTTAATAAGATAGCAATTGAATTAATCGAGAAAAGTTTTCCTAGTGGATTATAAAATGCATGAGCATGTATGCTGTTTTAATGGAAAAAGAGACAAATTCCCTGTAATATGAGATATTGCTTCAATAGGAATGAGTCTTTTTTTGTATTTCACAAAGGGGATAGCATGTTTATTTTCTAAAGTAAAATCTCTCTTAGAAAACAAAAAAAAACATATAGTTAAATATTTATTGAATCTTCAATTGAGCATTACTACAGGTATAGTTGATTTGTACTAGGCTTCAATTGATTTTATCGAGCTTTCAATATAACTAGCAAGTAACATTCAAGTGCACGTAAAGAGCCTATGATAAGCTAATGTCTAAACACATAGGGGAAAACATACCACTGCTTCCGCTGATATCAGAATCAGCCGAATTTTAGGAAAAAACGAAAGCAGTGGGAGAGATGATTTTCACTCCCCCACCACTCTATTTATTACTAATACATATCATCTCCATAATGAGGTGCTGCACCTGCATTACCTTGAGCTTTTTTATCTTCTATTTTAGTAATAATAGCGTTAGAAGCAAGTAACGTAGAAACTACAGAAACTACGTTCTTCAATACTTCTTCTGCAACACTAGCTGGGTCTAAAATACCATCTTTCCAAGCGTCTACATATTGTCTTGTTAAGACGTTATATACCATATTTTTATCATTAGACTCTAAGAGTTTATGAATAATGATAGCTGATTCTTCACCACCATTTTCGATAATAATTTTAGCGGGTCTAGAAAGAGCACGACTCAAAGCCTGTTTCCCTGCATTCTCTGCTTCTGTCAATCCAGTCATTTTCTCTAATTCTTTGCTTATCATTAAGAGAAGCTTACCTCCACCAGGTACTACACCACCCTTGATTGCAGCTTTTACAGCATTTATAGCATCTTCAAATCTATCTTTGCGTTCTCCTGCTTCCGCTTCGCTTATACCTCCAACTCTGATAATAGCTACACCACCTTTAAGTTTAGCTAATCTCTCTCTAAGTTTTTCTTTATCATAGTCAGATTTAGATAATGCTATTTCTTCCTGAATAAGATTAGCTCTAGCTTCGATTTTAGATTGGAATTTTCCCTTATTTGCAACAATGGTTGTATCATTTGCTGTCACAAGAATTTTTTCTGCTGAGCCTAAATGTTCCATAGTAGCATCTTCTAATTTCATGTCTAGCTCTTCCGTGATTACTGTAGCTCCAGTAATTACTGCTATATCTTCCATCACAGCTTTTCTTCTATCGCCAAAACCAGGTGCTTTTACTGGTACAACTTTTAAGCTACCTCTCATTTTGTTTACCAATAGCATAGTGATTACGTCATTATCGAAATCCTCAGCAATGAGCATGAGCGGTTTACCAGATTTTGCGACTACATTTAAAATATTTACGAGATCGGTAGCGTTGCTAACTTTTTTATCAACAAGCAGAACTAACACATCAGAGTATTCTACTTCTCTTCCAGTTGTAATAAAATAAGGAGAGACGTATCCTCTATCGAATTGCATTCCGTGTTTTACTTCAAGGGTACTTTCCATACTCTTTGACTGTTCTACAATTACGACACCATCTTCTCCAACCTCTTGGTACGCATCTTTTACCAACTTACCAGCATCTTGATCGTTGTTTGCAGAAATTGTTGCTACGTGTACCACTTCATCAGAATTAAATTTGATGTCTTTCTTCATTTTGTGAACCACCTTTATAGCTTCTTCTTTTGCTTTTTGCATACCAGATATAATTTCGTTAAATGGTATACCAAATGCTCTCATTCTAAAGCATTCCTTCAATAATGCACCAGCAACAGCAATAGTAGTAGTAGTTCCGTCTCCAACTTTATCGTTAGTTTGAGAAGCAGCTTCTTGAACTACCTTTACTGCCATGCTTTCTACTTTATCTTCTGGATCTACTTCTTTTGCTACAGTTACTCCGTCTTTTGTAACCTTAGGAGCTCCATATGAGCGTTCAATGATTACTACATTGCCTTTAGGCCCAAATGTAGTTTCGACTGCACTGACGAGTTTATCTACTCCGCTCAGTACTTTAGTTCCTATATCGAAAGATGTTTTAGTTGCCATCGTACAAAATTAATGAGTTAATTAAATATAATTTTTATTAGTGATTATTTCGAAATTTTAGCCAAAATATCACTTTCTGATAAAATTACCAATCCTGAATCCTTTTCTATTTCTGTACCAGCCCACTTCGTATATATTACTATATCACCAGCTTTTAGATCTATAGGAGAGGAAGGTTCGTTAGAGCCCTTATTTACAGCTTTTCCAACAGATATTACTTCACCTCTTGTAGGCTTCTCCTTCATATTATCAGGAATGATGATGCCCTCTGATTTTTCTTCAGTAATTCTCTTAATTAGAATTTTACCGGAATAAGGCGTTATGTTCTCTTTCATATTCATTTAATAGAAAATAAATCAAATTGAATTATGTAGATATTGAAAACAATAGTTCGCAACTATCTACAAGGATATATAGTAATGATTTCACACCTTTCAAGGGGAAAGTGAATAGAATGGCTTAGCCACTCATTTTTTTCTCTTTGAAAAGTATATGCTTTCTGAGTACAGGATCATACTTTTTGCAGTCTAAACTATATAATGACTTTGAGTTTTTTTTCCGTATGTAGAAAAAACCTGTATCTCCAGTGCTAATTAATCTACAGAGCATACTTTTTTTGCTCTTTTTACCTTTTTTTTTCGCTGCCATATTTACTAAGATAGATGAAACACGTACCGCAATTCTACTAATTTATATTAATATATCTAGACGATTTTATAGTGAATGCGATATTGATTGAAATTTTTTTGATATCACTGAGAAATTACGAAATGTAGATAGCTATTATTTCTGGCAGTTTCTAGAGGGTTTAGTATCTGATAGAGGTGAATTTTATAATAAGTCAAATACATAGGCAATCAAAAGAATTGGCAAGGCACTTATCAGAAGATACAACGAAATACCGATAAGAATACACGAAAAAGCAAAGAGAAAAGGGGAGAAAATAAGAAAACCCACTAAAAAAAGAAAAAACATAGTTCGGAAGAAGATGTACAATTTTTTTACATAATCAATAGATTACGAGATTTTGTCGTTTTTTATTCTGATAAAAAAACATGCCATCTTACTACAGTAAGTTCCGAAATAAAAACAGTGTTTTTTTATATCAACTGAAATTTACACCAAGTTGGTACAATATTTTAATTAGCAGTATGTTGACTTACTTATTAGCCTTTTATATCCCTAAGGTAGTGAAGGGGCTAGATCATGAGTCTAGTTATAGAAATCAAATTATCTGCTAATGGCAAACAATATACTACTTACAAAAGCGATGCTCGCTAGTATATGTATACAATTACATAAAATAGCTAATAATGCTATTAACACCAATTTTAGGTTTTTTGAGTTAGAATATGGGGAGAAAATGAGTGATATTATTTCGTCTTTTCAAAAATTAAGAGCAATGAATCACGAAAAAGTAGAAGGAGTTGTAAATAATCCCAAAGTTCCAGTTTCAAGCGATATGATAAAGGGTGAGATAAGTAAAAAAGTTGAAGACATAGCACCTGTTTCTAAAAATAAAGATAACGTAAATAATGAAATTCGAGAATTACTTAAAGAAATCTCAACAGTTGAAGAATTAAGAGATATAGTTATGAAATTTGAGGGATGTAAACTGAAATCAGGAGCTAATAATACGGTTTTTGCAGATGGCGAGCCTAGCTCTTCTATTATGATTGTAGGGGAGGCACCTGGGGAAAATGAGGATAAATACGGTATACCATTTTGCGGAGAAAGTGGAGCATTACTTGAACATATCTTCAAGAGTATGGGGCTTCAAAGGAAAGATATATATATTACAAATGCTATTTTTTATCGACCTCCTAGCAATAGAAAACCTACATCAGAAGAAATTGACATATGTCGTCCATTTGTACAAAAGCATATAGCGATAGTGAAGCCTAAGCTGTTGCTATTGATGGGAGCGACTGCGGCTGAATCAGTTTTGCACTATAAAGGGGCTTTAACGCCAATACACGGAAAAGTAATACGATACGGCAAGATGCATAATGATTACATTGCCGACAATGACATGCAACTTAATGTGGTACCATTATTTCATCCATCTTATATGCTTAGACAAGCTTTGTCTAAAAAAATTGTTTGGAATGCATTACTAAGAATAAAGCTTGAAATACTCAAGTAACTTATAATCTATATTATTTCTATTGATATTGAAAAAATGTTGATTTTTTGATGATATAAAGTGATGGTAAATGAGTATACGTAATGTATTTATGATAAAGGAGAAGAATAAGATTTTTAAAAATATCGATCTTAAAGCGTCTATTGACATAAAATCCTCCATGTTACGAGGAGATTGGAATGGTGTGCAAGCTATTCTTACAACTTCAGATCAAGTGATACAGATTGTTAAGGAATCGGAAATACGTGGTAGAGGTGGAGCAGGGTTTAGTACAGGTATAAAATGGTCGTTTATGCCACGTGATGGTACTACATCATACGTCATAGTAAATGCAGATGAGAGCGAACCTGGAGCATGTAAGGATAAAGCAATCATACGATATGAGCCTCATAAAATTATAGAAGGAGCTTTAATTGCAGCATTTGCAGTACAAGCACGTATTGTGTACATATACGTTCGTGGAGAGTATGTGACGGAGGCTTCTATATTAGAGAATGCTATCAAAGAAGCAGAGCAATATGGATTATTAGGTAATAATCCAAAGCATAAATACAGTGTAAATATTTTTGTGCATCGTGGAGCAGGTGCGTATATTTGTGGAGAGGAAAGTGCTTTACTTAATAGTATAGAGGGAAGGAAAGGAATGCCTCGTATAAAGCCTCCTGCTTTTCCTGCAGTTTGTGGTTTATATGGTTGCCCAACAATTGTAAATAATGTTGAGACTATTGCTTCTATCTCAACGATTATGAGAAGAGGTGCAAATTGGTATAAAAGTATGGGACGTTCAAATAATTATGGTACCAAGATATTTTCAATATCAGGCCATGTTTGTAATCCATGTAATGTTGAAGAGGAAATGTCAGTTCCATTAAAAACATTGATTAATGAGTATGCGGGAGGGGTGATAGGAGGATGGGATAATTTATTAGCGGTGATACCTGGCGGTTCTTCTACTCCGCTTTTGCACTATAGTGTATGTGATGATGTATTAATGGATTTTGATGGCTTAAAAAGTGTTGGAAGTGCTCTGGGTACTGGAAGCATAATAGTGATGAATAAATCTGCAGATGTAATAGATGCAATAGCGAATATTTCACGTTTTTATATGCATGAGTCATGCGGTCAATGTACTCCTTGTAGAGAGGGCACAGGATGGATGTATAGAATTATGCAAAGATTTGTATCTGGAAAAGCGCAATTACACGAGATATATGAGTTATACGAAATTACTAAACAAATAGAAGGACGTACAATTTGTGCACTTGGTGATGCTGCTGCATGGCCAATACAAGGCTTGATAAAGAATTTTAAAGATGTTATAGAGAGTAGAATTAATGGAACTACTATTTCTGATAATAGAAAATAATGCCACAGCTAAAAGCTTTAAAAAATAGGATAAATGCAGTTATTTCTACGCATAAATTAACAAAAGCAATGCAGATTATTGCTGCTTCTAGATTTCAAAAACTGAAGAATATGGTATTTCATTCTGCTGATTATTTATCTTATTTTCATGAAATTATAAATGATATTATTGCATCAGATGGTAGTAATTATACTAATCTTACTATGAAGAAGTTATACAGAAATGATGAGCTAGTTACTTCAAATACCGCAGTGATAGTTCTTTTTTCAGCAGAAAAGGGATTATGTGGAAAATTTGATAGTATTGTGATGAAGAAGTTAAAATCTGTATGTTGTGATATAGAGCAGTCAACGGGAGTTGATACTATAAGAATAGTCTGTTTTAATAAGAGAATTATTGAAAACGCAAAACGTATAGGTGGAGAGAGATTGAAGAATACGAAAATTGAGTATGTTTTGCATAATGTTGACGTAATGAAGGGGTTTGAAATTTTTAGAAATGATATAAATGTCTGCTGCACAAAGTTCTGTGCTGATGCTAAATTTTTGTACGTAATGTATCCTGCTTTCATTACTACCATTTTGCAGTTACCGTGCTTGATAAAATTATTCCCTTTAATCGATCAAGATAAAGAAAAATTTAAGCAGGGCGTGTTTAATTTTCTTGATGAAAGTACTGATCATACCTTATATGGTAGAGTGAGAAGGAATAATAGTACAGAGAGGAAAGTCTTTACATTAGAGCCGTCGTCTAGTGTTGAGGTATTGCAAATAACAATACCGTCTTACTTTGTAGCTTTATTTTATAATACGGCTCTGGAAGTATACATAGGGGAAAATGCTTCAAGGATGATTATGATGGATGCAGCTAATAGGAATGCAGAAAAGATCCAAAAGAATTTGTGCATCCAGTATAACAAACATCGTCAATCTGCGATTACGCAAGAGATAATAGAGTTGGCTTCTTCTAGAAGTGTGCTTAATTAAATCAATTAGATAGTAATTTCAAGAATGTTTAATTTATTATAAATATACAGAATAAAAATTAGAAATTCACTATAGAAGCTAATTATATAAAAATTCATGCATTATAGGCTATCAATAGCCTGATAACATTTTTCAAAAAAAAAGCATAAAAACTTATATAAGAATCATGGGTTGTAGCCCATCAATAGCTTGATAATATTTTTTTAAAAAAAAAGCATAAAAACTTATATCCTTCAGTACTCTAGTGGAACACTGTAAAAACTTATAGCAATATGTCTAAGATTATAATATCGAACTAATTCATAATTAAATTCTAGTCTTTTCAGAAAAATGCAATTAATTAGAAAACACTAAAAATTAAATCTTCAATTGGGTATTACTCTAGGTTTAGAAATTCTATGCCTTTAACTTCAATCCTGTAGCAATAGCCCATCCAGAGTTTCCTTTAACTCCACTTCTTGGGTCACATGACAAGGCGAAATGATCACATGATAAATAGCCAGAGATAGAGCTTAGAATTTTTCTCTCATATGCGAAAGAAAGAAACTCACTTCTATTACCGTCTCCAAAATTTTCCGCAGGTACTCCAGTTAATATCTGGTATATTTGCTGCTGTCTTAAGCCATTTGCATTTCCATAGAGATATGTCAAACTTACTCCGTTTTTATCACCGGTATAAGAAGCGCCAGCTGAAATATAGTATCCAGAAGTTGATGAGATTTTCCCCACGTCTTTATATGTACCTTCGTATGATTTCTTTTTATTATCAGACAAGAAACTTACTTTAGCAGATGTAAAATCTCCAGTAGAACCATAATTGCCGTATCCGAGAGCTAACGCATATTTTTCCCGGTACTTTATTAACCCACCTATGGCAACAGCATTACCTCCTTTTCTACGTAATTCTATACTCGTCATTCTAATTTTTAAGGAACCTTCCGTAGCATCAATTCCCATTTTTTCTACATCACATACAGTATCAAATTGACCAGTAAATTCTCCAACTAAAGATGCTTCAAGAATAATATCAGAGTTAACTTGAGCAGTGAATTTCCCACCATATCCAATTACATTTTTAAAACCATTTAAACTACCACCAGATATGGATGTTATATTAGAAAGAGTTCCCTTAACTTGCGTATCGGGAGTAAAGGAAGCACCAATAATTGCTGAAAAATCTGGAAATTCAAGCTCTTTCGTCACTGATATTTTATTTGCCTTCGGTGCTATATTCGCAGGACCAGGAAGCGAAGCAGAGTCGACGAAAGGTTGTAGGGTAAATATCGCCTTTGGTGTTTCACCTTCAACATATATACCTTCTTTATCGTACTTATGATCATATGGAGCTATAGCAGGATACTGAATATAAAACGGCAAATCTCCGCTTAATCCCATTCCGCCTTTTGCTAAATTATCACCAGATATTAGTAGAGTATTTTGAACACCAACGGTACTTCCTGCCTTTATCTTTATTTTATGTTTTATCGATTCACAGTATACATATGCTTCTCCTGCAGTCATGATATTACCACCAGATGTTGGTTTTGATACGTTTGCATATAATGAAAGATTTCCACCGTACTTCAGTCCTTGACTTAAAGTACTTACATCTACTATTACGTTATTGAAGTTTACCAATCCGTTAAAACTACCCCATCTAGATGGATTACCAGGATTCATTATATTATAGGGGTATACAGCTTTAAAGAGTTCAGTCTTGTTCTTGAATTTGTACTTTTCTTGTAATGCATCTGCACTTTTAAAGACATCGTTATTCATTACGGCACCATACTGAAGGTTGAGCAATGGCTTTACGAGGATTTTTACTTCGTCTTTCACTACAGTAACTTCTCCCTGCACGAGAGAGTTCACTTTACTCTGTATAGAGGTGTCATCCGGCGTATTACTCGAACCTAACTCAGTAGATAGGGGGACACTATCTTTCTGTACTTGTTGTTGTACGGATGGTGTCGCGTGAGGTGCTGCATCACTAACTACTGTATCAGAAAAAACGTAAAAGATAGCAGTCACTATCACTAAGGATATGCTTTTTTTCATTTTCAAAGTATAATTTCATGCGATTATGAGTAATATGAAATGAATGTCAAGACTTTTTTAAAAATTATATATTGCTTAAAACTCATTCTATTTCCGAAATACAAGACAGAGCGATTGCTATTGCATCACTCTGATCTGTTGTGATTTTTAGAGAAATCTCCTCTATTTTAATATTGAGATGCAAGCATACGTATTGTATTACAGTTTCTTTATCGGCGTTGCCGTTTCCAGTAATCCTTTTTTTGATAGTTTTAGCTTGATATTCTTTGATACTTATTCCGTATTCACAGCATGCTAGTATTGCAGCTGTTCTTGTTTGAGCTAATCTTATAGAAGTTTTTGCGTTCTTATTTACGTACGTATTTTCTATTGCGGCGAAGTCTATTGACGAATATTTTATAACTTCCTTGAGTTGTGCAAATATATTGTATAATCTTTCTGCATCGTCTTGAAGGTTGGAGCTCTGTATGATTCCAGATGTAACGTGATGAATGTTGCAATTCTGTTTGTCTTTCGCAAGGATAGCCCATCCAGTAGAGCGTAGCCCTGGATCTATTCCAATAACATGATAAGTCATCTTATGATGAAAAAAAAAGGTAAGCACAATGCATATTGGATATATGGTAAACATTCAGTAGTTGCCGCTATGCATAATCCTGCTCGCGAGAAAAAAATGCTTGTTATGACTAAATATGCAACAAGATTCCTACACGAAACTAGTACTACCTTCAATAATATACCACATACTATAGTAGAGACTGTGCAAGAATTTCGTTTTGTCACCGGCATGCGTGGTGATGTTGTGCATCAGGGGATTGCTCTGCGTTCTGTCCCACTAAAGCAAATGTGTTTAGAGGAATTTTTAGAGATGAAATCTAAGAATAACAAAGCATTTTCGGTGATATTGCTGGATAAAGTAACAGATCCTTACAATATTGGAGCTATCATTAGATCTTGTGCTGCTTTTGGTGTTAGTGCTGTAATCACTACGAGAATTGATTCTCCTGATGAAATGCCGATAATTTTAAAAGTTTCGTGTGGTGGTTTTGAAAAGGTTTCATACATTAAAGTTAGTAATTTAGTGCAGGCTATTAACACCTTAAAAATGTTCGGTTTTATCGTAGTAGGATTAAGTTCTAATGGAGAAAAAGAGATAGATGCTATATATAGAGATATTGCTACGATAGGGATGATGGATAATGTAGCTTTAGTATTTGGAAATGAAGAGGTGGGAATGAGGGTATCTACCGAGAAAAGTTGCAATTTTATAGCGAAAATCGGAATGAATGAAGAATTAAATATGCCAAGTATTAACGTATCGAATGCAGGTGCAATAGTATTATATACCTCATGGCTATATAGACAAAAGCATGCTATAAATGTGCTAGAGTGTAGAGAGGAAACATATTGTAAGTGAAAGCTTATCGCTGTTCAGCACGCTACTGTTCAGCATTCATGGCGTTAATAAAATTGTAGATGGTATAAAGATTTCTAGCTCTTTTGTTTCTCTCTGCATTCAGTACACTTTTTACTGCGTGTAGTGTACTATCCATGTTATCGTTGAATATTACATAGTCATACTTATCATGATGAGAAATTTCTTCTTTGAAGGCTTTAAATCTTTCTGCTATTTCAATGCTACTTCCTCCTCTCTTAGTTAACCTATCTAGTACTTCAGCCTTATTTGGTGGTAGTAGAAATACTCCAACTACGCTCTCGGGAAGTGCTGATTTTAGTGCCATATATCCCTGTACGTCAGTATCAGAAATTATATCTTTACCGCTCATTATTTGTTCTTCTATCTGAGTCTTTGATGTACCATATAAGTTATCGAATACTTCGGTACACTCTAATAATTGTCCTTTGTCTCTTAGTTGTTCCATGTATTCTCTAGTTACGAAATGATAACTCTCTCCGTCAATTTCATTTACTCTTTTCTTTCTCGTAGTAAACGATACTGAAAATTTCAAATTATCAACCGTTTTAGCTAGCATTGTAGATATTGTTGTCTTTCCAGTACCAGAAGGACCTGAAATTACCATTACAACTCCAGTTTTTTTATTTTGTTCTTTCATAATTCCTTTTATCTATTGCTCAATATATTAACTAATGTATTCATGATATTTTTCATCTTGTTCGTATCTTGACCTTCTATCATTATTCTTACTACATCTTCTGTCCCAGAACTACGTACAATTATTCTATAATCTTTATTTTGCTCTATTATTTCCTGTATTACTCTCTGTATATCTTGAGAATCTAGAGGATTGACGTTTTCATGATATTTCAAATTAAAGGTAAGTTGCGGATAAAGAGAAAACTTTACAAGCATTTTACTCGCCACTGTTTGTTGTTCTTGTAGTGCTGAGAGAAGATACATGGAAGCAATAATAGCATCACTACTTTGAGATGAATTTCTAATCATTATATGCCCAGAAATCTCTCCACCTACAAGGGCTTTATTTTCCACCATAGTCCTCATTACTGCACCATCTCCAACGTCTGAATATATTATATTAAAATCTCGAGATTTCATATAATTGCTAAATGCGGCATTGCATAATTTAGTGATTACAATATTACGTGGAATAGTTGTAACATCTTTGTATATATAATCAGCTACACATGCTATTAGATATTCGCCAGATGTAATATTGCCATTTTCATCACATACTACCAGTCGATCACCGTCTCCATCGAACGCAAATCCTATATCAGCACCTGTACTTTTTACTTTTTCTTGTAGTAATGTCGTACATAAAGCACCACAATCTTTATTAATATTTAGTCCATTCGGTTCAACTCCTATTGAAATTACTTCTGCTCCAAGCTCTTTAAATACCGTGGGAGCAACTTTATATGTTGCACCATTTGCACAATCTACCACAATTTTCCTCCCATCTAAGGTCAGATGTTTAGAAAATACGCTTTTTACGTATTCTATATAGCGTCCATGCACGTCATCTATCCTCGAGACTTTTCCTATATCATATGAGGTAGCAAGGTTATGTAACATGAGGGTTTGATCAATCACAATAGTCTTTAATACTTCTTGTACTTCATGATAGATCTTTATTCCATTTCTATCAAAGATTTTTATCCCATTATCATCGTAATTATTATGAGACGCAGTTATCATAATACCTACATCGCATCTCATAGAGCGTACAAGGTATGAAATTGCCGGTGTTGGTATGGGACCAACAAGTTTAACATGTACTCCAACAGAAGTAAAACCAGCCGTGATAGCACTTTCAAGCATATAACATGAAAGTCTAGTATCTTTTCCTATTATAACTTTATAAACATGCTGTTGAGGTACTTTTTCATACTTCTTCAGATATATCCCAATAGCCTGTCCCAGTCTTAGAGCCACATCAGAGTTCATTATCTTCCCATTTGCAAGGCCTCTAATACCATCAGTACCAAAATTGAAATTCTGAGAAAAAGGATGCATGAATATTAGTGTGATTAGTAAAAGACATTATCTTATATGCTATATATAAATCAAAAAATCCACATAATTTCACTACTCATATTTTCGTATAAATTTATCTAACAATAAAACTCCAAACCCTGTACCTCCACTTGTTCCAAAGTGTGCTGGATGTTTAGACATAGACACACCTGCAATATCTATGTGTGCCCAGCTATAATCTTTATCTTTAATAAATCTATATAAAAATTGAGCTGCTGTTGTGCTTCCAGCTCCTCTACCACTTCCTACATTTTTCATATCTGCTATTGTCGAGTTGATTTGTTCATCATATTCACTTGCAATCGGAAGTCTCCATAATAACTCTCCTGTTTCATATCCTGCAGATATGAGATTTTGAGCTAATTCGTCGTTATTACAGAATAAACCAGCATATATATCTCCAAGAGCAATTGTTATAGCTCCTGTCAAGGTTGCTAAATCAATAATTCTCGTTATGTTGTGGTAGTTTTCTTGGAGATACCATAGGGCATCAGCCAATATTAACCTACCTTCAGCGTCAGTGTTATCAATTTCTATAGTTTGGCCAGACATAGATGAAACTACATCACCTGGTCTTTGTGCTGTTCCGGAAGGCATATTTTCAACTAACGGTATAACTGCTACTACGTTAATTTTAGCGTTTCGTTTAGCGACAGAGTACATAGTACCTATTACTGTTGCTGCCCCTCCCATATCACCTTTCATATCTCCCATATTTTGAGATGGTTTTATACTAATTCCTCCGCTATCAAAAGTAACTCCTTTACCTACCAAGCCAATATTAGTATTGCTACCACCATTCCATTCCATTACGAGCAAGCGCGATTCTCTACTACTTCCTTGAGCTACACCGAGCAGAGCATTCATTTTTAATGCCCGCATCTCATTTTCTTTAAGTACTTTGATTGTTAACCCATTGATAGAAGAGCATTTATCTTGCACTACATTAATAAATTCTTCTGGAGAAAGCACATTTGCAGGTTCATTTACGAGATCGCGAGTCAGGAAAACTCCATTCACTAGATGGTGATAGTGCTCATCAAAATGTTTTTGTAATATAGCATGAAGCTCGGAATGTACTGCACATTCTATGAAAGAATTGGTATGCTCTTGGAGTTTGTTTATAAAATACTTTGAAAAGGAGTAATTTTTTAGTTGCATTCCAAGTATTATAGAGGTGGTTTCATCCTCTTTCATAAAATCAGGCATATGAAACGCTATCTTCTCTTCTTTAAGAGCATTAATGCGATTTGTGATAGTGGAGCCAATTTGAGAGTAGAGGCAAAATTTGGAAGATCTTGCCATGTTTTTTCTGTGAGTATCGTCTGTACCTATCAATAGTATCTTTTTTCCATCGATAATAAAGAAAAGAGATTGTTTAGTTTTACCCGAGAAATGCTTTGTTATTCTAGCATTAGAAGAGATTTTTAGTAGTAAATCTCTTTCTATATTAGAGTAGCCTTGGAGAGATATCGTACTATCTACAAGAAGTACATTTACTTTATCATCAGATAAAGATGAAGCCTGTGAAGAGAATTGAATTTTCATCGCCTATGAAGAAACTTTGATAAGCGTAGTTTAGAATGTAATCAATAGTGTTGCAAGTCCAAGGTTTTGAGTGATGCTATATTTGGAAAAAGTGAAGTTAAAATTTTTATTTCTTTAGATCAATTTCTAATTCTTTTGCCAATTCTAATATTTCTAACTTTGCAGCAATAGCAGACGTAGATAGTCTAGATTTTACTAATGGCACGTCAGAATCTAGTATGCACAACCCCATATTGAATAGTTCTTTAAAAATGTTTCTATTTCCAAAGCCGGAAATGTTTTTAAATCCAAGTTTTTTAGAGAGTTGATAGAGTATCATCTCTGTGTTTTTGCTATTAACTGTATCTGCATTACCAACTCTATTACGCATTACGTACCAACGAGGTGGATGACCACATTTTGCAGTTTTTCGTATTTTTTGCTCAAAAAGCATTACTGCATATGGACCTGGAGATACCGATTCATATGAATCTCCTATTTTAGATAATAGTTCTATGTCTATTATACTATCGTTAATAGGAGTGACGATTATATCAGCTAATGAATGAGCAGCTCTACTAAGCGATATGCTTCCCCCTGGTGAATCTATTATTACGTAATCGTAACCTTCACGTTCTTTTATTATATGTTTCTCCAAGCACTCCTCTAGTTCTTCCATGCTTCCGTTTTGATGTATTGCTATCTTTGCAATATCTCCGCCTTCTGTCGTTTCTATGTCTTTTCTATATTTACTGAAAGATTTATCTATAAAGCATATATGACTTGGTATTTGTATATTTAATCCAAGTTTATTTTTCTGAATTGTTCTATTTTCTATATATCCAGTGAAGGATTGTTGATAGCTGTCTAAATCAACACTAACTACTTTAAATCCAACACTGCAAAGTAAGATAGAAAGATGTATGGCTGCTGTTGTTTTTCCTGCACCACCTTTTTCATTTCCGAATAATATTACACGAGGCACTATAGAGGGAGATATTTTTCCATATCGAACGTACCTGAAAAGATATACATCAGATTCATCAAAACAAAAAGTGCAATAACACAAAAACGAAAATCGATAGTAAAATGTTTGTGTTGTTTTGTGCTTGGGACGTGTATAGAAAATTCTCTAGCAAGAGCGTATTCAACTGATACTGAGTGTTTTAATCCTGCTAATGTTTTCATTACTTCTGAAAAGAATAGTGATGAAATTATTCTAAACGGATAAAATGCAGCTACCACTGTTGATAAAAATACCATACACAAAGCTGTATAATAAGACTGCTGTATTAATAGCTCAAAAATATTAAGTTTTATGAAGAATCCAGCAAGTGGTGGAATTCCAGCTACGGATAGCATAAGTACACAGGATAAGAATTGATGATAACCTGAGTGTGAAGAGAAAGCTTTAACGCTGTCAATACTTAAGAAATACTTGTTGTTGTCAGTTGATATCGATTCAAGTTTTGATAGCAAGTACATTGTCGGTATGTGTATAAGTATAACATAGGTATTTGCGTATATTATTGAAGCACTTTCTCCAAATGGAATAGAGATTGCTATTAGTATGAATCCTGTTTGATGTATTGAGCTATATCCGAATATTCTTTTTATATTAGATTGTTGTAAATTCACTACAGCAGACCAAAAAGTTGCGAATACTCCAAGCCATAGCATTATTTGGCATATGTGTTCCGAATTCGGAAAAGCCTTCAAAATTCTGATCATCATTATACATATCGGAACTTTCAGTATACCGAGTAAATATATTGAATGTTCCATTTTTGTACTCTGCAATACATCTGGTACCCAGAAATGCAGTGGAGGTACTCCTAGCTTAAAGCATCCATATATTAATAATATTGTAAATCCAGCATTCTCCAAAGTAGAAATTGGTAGATTTAAGTGAGAAATATTTTCTATATGTTGTATAGAATGAATGTACATGCTCACATTGCCGTGCGAGAGATATATTAGAGCGACACCAAGTAGAAATAATATCCCTATACAATTATCGAAGATAAAATATTTTATAGCAGCTTCTAACTCAAATTTATTTTTTGAGTGAGCTAAGAGTATTTGAGCTATTAGGGAAAGTACTACAAAACAAAGATATATTATGATTAAATCTTGTGCAGTTGTAATAATAAGTGCGCAAATAGTTCCTAATATCATTAAAAATGGAGTTTCCCAGTGTGTATCCTTACTAACTACTTCTTTGAAATATGAATATAATGATAACATGAGAGCACTAAAAGTAATTATGATGCATGATTTTCTTGCGACTTCAAACATCATAAAATCCTTTTCACTTCGTATTGTTTGATTCATAAAGGATGAAAGTTGATAGTAGATGTCAAAAACATCGAAATAACATAGTATGAGAAATGTTAGTACTAGTGTGTAGGAGCTTATAATTCCGAAATTACTCCAAAAGTGTTGCATTTTACGCTCACTTAGATATGTAAAGTCTTTGTACATCTTGATCGTGCAGTTATATATGTATAGAATCTAGCATTGAGACTTCAGAGTAGTATCTGTTACGCTAAAAATCAAATTGCAAGGCATAGTGCTAGTGTTTTTTGATATAAAAAAATTCTAGAGAATAAATTTTATCAAATTATGTTCAATATGAAAATTCATGAGGAGGGTAGGTCGTTTATTGCAATATGCTTAGCCTGTGTTCTTGTAAGTTTTTTCATATCGTCACTATCAGTTGTATTTTTTATCATTCTTACCGTAGCTGTAGTTTCTTTTTTTCGTGATCCAGATAGGATTTCGCCTCCTATAGACAATGTAATATTAAGTCCCGCAGATGGAGTAATTCTTAGCATTGATCATAATGTTGCTCTTCCAAAAGAAATTATAAGTGACAAGGCAATAGAATTAGAAAATTCAAAATTCACTAAAGTTAGCATATTTTTGAGTGTTTTTAATGTGCATGTAAATAGAAATGCTGTTAGTGGTGTTGTAGTGGATACTTATTATAATTCCGGAAAATTTTTTAACGCATCGCTGGATAAAGCAAGTGAGTTCAATGAGAGACAGCTTATCTTAGTGCGTACTGATGAAGATAAGTACGTATGCTTTGTTCAGATTGCTGGTCTTATTGCTAGGAGAATAGTTTGTAACCTTAGTAAAGGTGCAAAAGTGAGAGCTGGTGAAAGGTTTGGAATTATAAGATTCGGAAGTAGAATGGATATATATGTGCCTTCTGATTATGTTATGAAGGTATACCTAGGTCAAACTATGATAGGAGGAGAGACGATAGTTGCCACTCAAGCATAGATAACGCTATTTCCTCATGTAAAAGGCTTTTTCTGTACTATCAAATTTCTCTATTGCATACCTTAGCATTGTTCTTGGCATGTGAATTGTGTGAATATTGAGAAATTTTATCAAAGCATCTTTTTCCTTTTTTCCAGCTTCACGCAACATCCACCCAACTCCTTTATGAAGAAGTTTATGCTCATCATTAAGTAGTAATTCTGCAATTTGAAAAGTACATTTTAAATCATTTTTCCTGATAAAGTATAATGTTGCTACAATTGCAATTCTACGTTCCCACCAATAATGTGATTGTGCTAAGGTAAATAAAATAGTCCGATTCTTATCGTATAAGTAATGTCCTACTATGAGTGGAGCAGATAAATCTATAAGATTCCAATTGTTAATATGTTGTAAATTTCTCATGTAGAAGTGATATAATTCATCCTTTATATGCTCCACAGATTTTTGAAATTGCTTTATTAAAACTAGTAGAGCGAATGTTCTTTCTTCATTTATTTTAGAGGATAGAAAAAATTGTATATCACTAATACTAATTTCACTAAATATTGTCGCGATTTTCCTTAAATTTGGTACTGAGATACCAATAAATTGATCATACTCAGCGTACTCTCCAGTTTCTGTTTTAAATCCAAAAGATGCTGCTGTTGAAGTTCTTGTAATGTTATTATGGAGAGAGTTTCTTATCTCTTGTATTACATTCATAATTATAGTGAGTAATGTTTAATCTTTGGATATGTTACGTTTTTTTTCAGTAGAAAGGATAATGTTTAATCATAGTTATAAGAGTATTATTTCTTTAAATTTCTCAACTAGTATTTTATACCTACACATATCTATAAATATAATAAAACATCAAAAATGTGCTTAAAAGAAGCGATTAGTAAAGAATAAATGAAAAATATGACTAGATATGGAGTATAGTAGTACTGCTCTTTAATGATTGATAATTTCTAAAATTTTTTTTGAAATAATGGTACTTATGTCTAATACCCTAAAGTATTTTGGTAATTTCATATGAGTAATTGTTGATGTTGTAGTGATTTCATGCATTGTTGCTGTCTTGTGTAGTGCAAAAAAAGTATTTTGAGAAAGCACGGCATGAGTAACCATCGCTCTTATGGTTTTAGCTTTATACTTCATCAAAATGTTTGCAACATTCGTTATAGTCCATCCTGTGTCTATAATATCGTCTATAATTATGCAATTTCTACCAGATATTATCATCTTGTCGGATTGTTTGAGGAATGTTCCGATGTTTCGCTTTTTATTCATTACAATGTGTTCACAATGCAGTAATTTTGCAATTTCTTGACACCTCTTAGCTCCTCCACTATCTGGCGAGATGAGCAATGGATTATCAATATCATTACTACATGATGCAAATAAATTTGTCGTATTAATGTTATGAAATTCTATATCAAATGCTTCTTTTGCTGACTTAGAGTGAATATCTATGGCTAATAAACATTCAATTCCGCTAGCTTTGATGATTTTAGCAATTGCATTAATTGATGGTATAGTTTGATTTTGATAATCTTGCTTATCTTGTCGACAATATGCGAGATAAGGAGTTACGGCGATTATTTTAGAAGCTCCTACGTTTTGAGTAGCATTAGCTAAAAGTAGTAATTCCATAACGTTGTCGTTTACATGTTGATGTATAGAATGCACTATAATTGCTTTGCTATTATATAATTGTGTATGTAGTTGAACGGAAAGTTCTCCATCGGGAAAACGTTGTACTGTAGCTTGGATGTATTCCGCATTTTGATGAAGCGCTATTTTTTGTGCAAGTTTTTGTGAATTTGTACCAGCTATAATCTTCAACTTTGTCATATAATTTTTTGCTCCGTACTATATCATTACCTCAAACTACATATCAATACGATTTGTGTAGTTTACTTGTAAAATTCTGAAAGCTTCGTTATTGATAGCGCTTTCATTATCGGTATTTTCTGATGCAATCTCTTTCCGCTTTTTTTTAATATTGCTCCCAATATTATGTTTCGTAAATTTCACTGATTTTGCTTTTAATCTTATTATGTAGTTTGTGAGCTAAAGCAGATGATTAACCACCTTTTGATAATATGATAATACGTCTGCAAGTTTATATTACTGCTACACTTATCGTAATGTTCTCTTATTTTCTAAGTCTATTTTAAAGTTTTTATATTTATACTGCGATATCTTGTATAAAAGACTCATTCAGCATTTCTTTAGCAATAATTTTAAAAGATTCCTTGTCAATTTCCAAAAAACCGTAACGAAAAACCACGCCCCATGCATTTTTATTCTTTATAAATGGTAGGGAATTGATAAGAGGTCTAATATCAACATGTCTTCCATTAAAGTATTCTACATTACGTTTATATGGTTGAAATCCTTCGGACATATTAAGTTGATATGGTGCGTTATCTATAATTGTACCAATTGCAGTAAATTTTTGATAAATTTTACTTTCATGCATCACTACCTTAGAGGAGTAGTATATTATAAAATCACCTAATTTTAGTCTTTTTGCAGGAGCTAGCTTCCCATGGCAGAATTGACATATTCCATGTTTTACACCATTTTCTACATGCTCTTTTGATGCTACTCCTATCCAAAATCTAGGCATGTAATACGTGTAAAACAGTGAAGAAATATCACATGTATAATATCTAAAAATTCTATTGTAAAATCTTTGATTAAGAAATCTTAATCAGCAATAAATTTTCCATTTAAAAAAAAAGTTTTTCGCTTGTATAAATCTATATTGTTATTGCTATAAGTAGAATAATATATTTGAGATATTAACTTATTCTTCATCTTCCTTTATCACTTACAAAAGTTCCTTTGTGAAGAGTGGTCTACTGCTTAGTAGTATTTTATCAACTTTCTTCAAATACCCTTTGTGAACTGAGATTTTATAATTTACTGATGTGTTATAAGTACGTACCGTAATACATTGCAATATTATCTATTTCAGTGTACACATAACGGAAAATAAATGTGCTACGGCAATGGAAAAAAAATGGGCTTTTGAGGAAGCGAAAGTACTCTTTGAGCTTCCATTTAATCAGCTTGTTTATGATGCTCAGACTGTACATAGACAGCATTTTCTCCCTAATACTATCCAAATTAGCACACTTTTGAGTATAAAAACGGGAGGCTGTACTGAGGATTGTAAGTATTGTCCACAGTCGATGCATCATAATACGGGAGTGGAGAAAGGATCTTTATTAGGACTGGATGAAGTGATGGAAGAGGCAAAAGAGGCTAGAAAAAAAGGAGCGAGTAGATTTTGTATGGGAGCTGCTTGGAGAAGTTTGCGAGATAAAGATATGCCTTCAATCTGCGAAATGATAAGAGAGGTAAAGAAATTAGGATTAGAAGTTTGTATGACGTTAGGTTTGTTGAAGGAAGAGCAAGCGGTGAAATTAAAAGAAGCTGGATTAGACTTTTATAATCATAATATCGATACATCCGAAGAGTTTTATAGCAAAGTAATTACAACGAGAAATTTTCAAAGTAGGTTGGATACTATTGAATGCGTACGTAAAGCTGGTATAAAAGTCTGTTGTGGTGGCATCATAGGAATGGGCGAAACAAATAATGATCGTATAAAGATGCTAGTTGTATTAGCGAATTTAGATGAGCCTCCAGAATCTATACCTATAAATAAGTTAATAAGAATTTCGGGTACTCCATTAGCTGAGCAAGAAGACGTAGATCCATTCGATTTTGTAAGAATAGTAGCTCTTGCTAGGATTATGATACCTAAGTCGTATGTGAGGTTATCTGCTGGTCGTGAGCAAATGTCGGATGAGATGCAGGCTTTATGTTTTTTAGCAGGTGCCAATTCCATTTTTTACGGTGAGAAGCTTCTAACTGCAGAAAATCCTACAATGCAAAAAGATAATGCTTTATTAAAGCGTTTAGGTCTTCGAGGAGAAGTATGTGATAAATCACTTCATTAATTTTAAATTACAGTTACTGAATTGTATTTCCATTTTTTGCATAGTTTTTTTCACTCAAAATTATCTAGCTTATTATATCTTTATAGAACAAGAATCACGATCTTTTAAAAAATTTAGTTGTGTAGATTACTCTAGAGAATTGATAATCTCAGCAATCTTATCATATGCATTTTCTAATTCTTCCCGTGATACACAATATGGAGGTAATAAATAAATAGTATTTGAAAGTGGTCTTAGCAACAGTCCTTCATCAAGAAATCTTGCTTTCATTATGGTCATTAAATTCTTTGCTTTTATGTCAAAAGCGCAAATTGTACCTATGATTCTAAACTTTTCTATTAGTTTGCATTTCTCTTTTAGAAATTTTATACCAGTATGATGTACGCTATTAATATTTTGAATTGCTGTTTTGCATTCACGTTTCATCAGTAAGTTAAATGAGGCAATTGCTGCACTACATGCTAAAGGATTTGCAGTATACGAATGACCATGAGCAAATGCAGTATTAAAATCATCTCCTAAAAATGCCGCATATATATCATCATTAGTAATTGTTAAAGCTAATGGAAGAAAACCTCCGGTAATGCCTTTTGAAAGACATAAAAAATCTGGCACAATACCAGAAAGCTGATCAAGTGCAAAATAAGTTCCTGTTCTACCAAATCCTGTCATAACTTCATCAAAGATTACCAGTATATTATTTTGACGTATTAGTTTTATGATATTTTGTAAAAATTCTGTGCGACATATCCTCATTCCTTTAGCTCCTTGAATTAATGGCTCTAAAATGATAGCTGCAATTTTTCCTTGATATTGTGTCAAATATTCTTGAAGTACTTTTATAGCTTTTCTTTCTTTTACTTCAATTTCCAGATCTCCATCCCATGTATCGGCGTATGGTATTGCAAGTACTTTGAAAAATAGCTCTTTAAATTGTGTGTTGAATCCGGATTCCATTCCAACAGACATCGCTCCAAATGTATCTCCGTGATATCCACCTTCAAAGCTCAGAAATATACTTTTTCCCTTATATCCTAAATTATGCCAGTATTGATAAGCCATTTTAATAGCTACTTCAACGGCTGTAGAGCCGTTATCTGAAAAAAAGAATTTCGTAAGCTTTGGCGGTAATATTGTGCGTAAGGCTTTACATAAATTAATAGCTGCTTCATGAGTGAAACCAGCAAAAATTACATGTTCTAAGGTTTTTGCTTGTTCATATATACTATTGGCTATTTCTATATTGCAATGTCCATGGATATTAACCCACCAACTTGAAATTAGATCTAAGTAAGCTTTATTGTTCTGATCGTAAATGTATGATCCAGAAGCTTTTTTGATATCAATTACATTTGGTGCTGTTTTCTCTTGTGTAAATGGATGCCATATCATTCTTTTGTCGAGATTAGAAAGTGTTGTCATCTGCCTTTTAAAACTTGTATAAATTTTTCTGGAAGTAGAATACTTTTTAGAACATCGTAATCGATTTTATTTAGATAAGGAAATTCTGCTACTACTTGGACTTTACCGTAAAATTCTATAGCTTCCTTGCTTTGATTATTATCTTGACCATTCATGATAACTCCTAGAATTTCAATATTTCTCATTCTTAATGCTTCTATACTAAGTAAAGTATGATTAATAGTTCCGAGTTTTGTATGAGTAACTAAAATAACAGGAATATTCAGCATTTTTATAAGATCAATAATAAAACATTTATCGTTAATCGGTACGAGCAATCCTCCTGCGCCTTCAACGATTAAATGTTCTTCTTGTGGCAATCTTATTTTATCGATATCAATATTCTTATTTTCAATTTTAGCAGCTAAATGAGGTGATAGAGCTTCTTTATATACAAAACTTTCTCGATTTATTTTAGTTCTAGATAAATTTTTTACTTCTATAGAGTCCGTACCTTCACTTGTGCCGGTTTGTATCGGTTTAAAATATGTAGCTTTAGTATGTACTGCAAGCCAAGATGATATTACTGTTTTTCCTACACTAGTATCTGTACCGCATATGAATACCTTCATCTTTATATCTTTTTAAAAATTCCAAAAAATATCCTATAAGACACCGTAAAAGGGTTAATTTGTTCACGTATTAGTTTTTTTAATGCATGTAGAGGTATTTGTCTACGTGATGTTGATGCTCCTAATGTTTTGAGATAATTTATAAATAATGATGATGTTTCAAATTTCATAGTGCTATTCATAGTCCAGTACTGAAAATGATGTTGATTTTTAATTATATTACAATGTTTAGCTAGCTCTACTTCTGTAGGATAGTGTTGAAGTGTGACATCTGCATATATATTTATAATATCTTGCCATTCTTGAAATGTTCCATCTAATAATGTGGTAAATGCAAATATTTGAGAGCTTTTGGAGTGGAGTACTTGAATCACTCCTAATAAGTCTTCTACCCATTGTATTGCAAGATTGCTTATTATTAGGTCATAAGTATCGATATTTAATTCTTCTACATTCCCTTGTATAAAAGTAAAATTTGAATTTTGAATAAATTTCAGTTTGCACACATTTAGCATTTCTTCAGCAATATCGTTTAGCGTATAATGGCTTTTAGGATATATTTGCATTAATAATTCTGCTACATATCCAGTTCCGGTTCCCAAATCTAAAATAGTTTTTGGAGCGAGAGTGTGGATTTTTATTAATTTTTTAACTAGAGAATTTGCTGCTTTTCGTTGAACAGTAGCGACTGAGTCATACGTTTTACTAGCTCTGTTAAAGCATCTTCGTACTTTACTTGATAGAGCTGTCATCTAGAAATTTCATAATTTTCTCATAAACAAATAACGGTTCAGCCAGTCCAAGTATATGTCCACCATGGTTTATTATTTCTAACTTAGCATTAAAATTACTAAAATTATCTTTTACAATCTGTGGTGGTACTATCATATCATCGTTCGACGATAGAACAAGTATTGGGATAGATGGTAGTATTATGATATTTCGAAGTAGATTGAGTTCAGATTGCATGAGATTGAAGTTCAAATCTTCTTTACGAAAACCTTTAGTAAAGGATGAAATTCCACATTTTCTATAGAAAATATTCAACGCATCTAGAGGATTTATCATAAATTTTCTTTCTAAAATTTCTAATTCTACTTCTCTTTTTTTTCGTAATATTGGATTGAATCCTAAAAAATTTCTAAAACCATTTAAGATGATGATGTATTCAAAATTTTTGTGTAATTCTACTAATTTCAATAACCCTAATGAATGTCCTATACCTATGACTTTCTGCTCGTGAAATATTTTTGGATATAAAGGTTTTTTAAAATATCCTAAATCTATGAATGTACACTTTTCCCTAGCGAAATATGGAGATAAGTTATCCCAAAAACTCACATCAAATCCAAAACCATGGCAAAAGATAAAATGTCGGTTCATGATATTACTATTTTTAAACAGTTCACCAATCTTTCAACATCTTGTAATTGATGTTTTGATGTGAGTGCTATTCTTAAGCGAGAGGAATTATAAGGTACCGTAGGTGGTCTGATACCTGATACTATTATTTTTTGTTTTAGGAGTTCATCTTGAATTTGTAAGCAGATTTTTTCTCCTTTGAGAATAATAGGGATAATGTGAGTTGTAGATGCTCCAGTATCAAATCCATATTCTTTAAGTTTTGCACGTAATATATTTCCTAGATTTTGTAAATGAGAACGTTCATTTTGCAAAGATTTTATCATTTTCCATGCTATTAGAGCAGCTCCAATAACATGTGGGGAAGGTGCGGTAGAATATACAAATCCCGTTGCTTTATTTATAAGAAAATCAATTATCACTTTATGGCTTGCGATATAACCTCCGCTACATCCTATTGCTTTGCTAAACGTCCCCATTACTACATGAGGGATATGGTCTAGTTGGATTGTAGTAGAAAAACCATATCCGTTTTTGCCAAAAATTCCAGTTGCATGTGCTTCGTCTAAATATAAAAAAGCTTTATATTTCGTTGCAATTTCTACTATTTCTTTAAGGGGTGCTATATCACCATCCATCCCAAAAATAGTCTCTGTTACGATAAATTTTGGCCTAAGATCTTCTTTATAATTTTCTAAAAGTGATTCTAAATGTTGAATGTCACAATGATGATATCTACATAATTCTGCTTTACTTAAAAAAACTGCTTGATAAAGGCTAGAATGATTTAATTTATCAAAAAATACTAGTGCTTTTGCTTGTAGAACTTTTTCATCTAGTAAGCTAGATAATGCAGTGACATTTGCTTGAAAGCCAGAGCTAAAAAGCAAACTAGATTCTGTATTTTTATCTTTTGCTATAATTTCTTCAAACTCCTCATATAGAGGTAAATTACCAGATAGTAATCTTGAGCCAGTTGAACCTACACCATATTTTTGAGCACTAGTGATAGCTGCATTTATAACTTCATTATTCTTACTTAAATTGAGATAGTCGTTTGTTGAAAAATCCAGAAAATTTATGTTTCTTTCTTGTGTGTTTAACGTTCTATGCTTATTATTATCATGCAGAGTTAATAAATGTTCTTTATATAGTTTATACATTTTTACTGTGTGGAGTTCTGAACTAAATTATAGAATAACTTTTATAGAGTAAAATGATAAAATAGGTAATTCTAAATAATTATGTTATGAAATATATCGCTATTAGCTTTGAGATAAGAGGTAATGTTATTTGAGCGGAAAAATAATTCAAGTTACCGTATTTAGGCATTTTGAGCCAATAAATACCTCGTACGTATTCCCTCCAATCAAGGATTTGACAAATAAAACCTTCTACTGCATTAAGAAGTGCTTTGCCATTTTTATAAGAATTATCTGCAAGCTGACATATTTCCAACGGCAATAAAAGACCTACGTTGAGATAAGATGATAATAATGAATGATTAAGAAATGCTTCTCCCTTCATCATTGCATCTTGATATCTCCGAAGCTAGGAAGGATGCGATTTCTATAAAATCATACAGTTCAATCATAGCTTGTTCACGTGTTACAGCGTAATGAAAGGGCTCTAAAATACCAAAATGAGAAGAAAATTTTTCTTGTACCATTTGTAATACTTCTTTCAGGATAATAGATTTTTTTATGACTAATACGTCGAGGAGAGGTAAGATTTTTTATAGGTGGTTTCCGATTTTCCTTATCATAGTTCCACTTTCCACCAATTGGGAAATCTTTTGATTTCATCAATATTTGATATTTTTTTCGCATTTCGCAGTAAAAATATTCCATTCTTAACTGCTTTTTTCCTTGAGTCCAAAGTTTAAATTCTTGAATAGAGCAGAGAAAACGATTGTCGGTACGAACTTGTATAGGAATTTTAAGTAATTTCCTCAATTCTTCAATCATGACTTTCATTCGATATTCGCTTGATTCGGTGAAGATAATACGCTGCTCTATGGCAAAGGTTTGTACTATACGTATAATTTCACTGCTTAATGTGTTTGTATTGGAAGAATTTGTTAGTTTTGTGTAATGAACTCGATGCCCACTTAACTCAAGTTCAGCTGCAAAATACCGCATTGAAGCAAAAAGAAAAGCAATTTTTTTAGGATGGTGTTTTACATAAGTTGCTTCCTCCATCACTTCACATAAAAAAATAATGTCATTTTCTTCTACATCAGCTAATGAAGGGATGGAGTGAGATAGTTGATCTGAAAAAATGAAGCAAAGATTTTTCATCTTTTATTTATTAAGCTTCTGCAATTTATGTCTCATAGTATTGAATTGGTTTTACGTTGTCATCTTAAAGTAAAGAACATTTCTCCTGATAGTTTGTACTCGTAGAATGTTGAGTTTAATAGATAATGCAATATTCAAGTTTTTGAAGAAAAGTGGCATAGGAAGATACTTTTTTCTGTAATATTACGTGCAGAGTGTTTTGCATAAAATTCTTCAATATTGTTGTGTAGTGGGATGTTTATTTTTCGTGATAAGTACTTCATATGTGTTGAAATCTTCCTGCATCACAATAAAAATCCGTTTTCCTGAAGATTATGAAGTTTTCTTATTGCTCAATATTATGTTTGTAGTTATTATAACTGTTGCATTTGCAAGCTTTTTATAATGTCAGGGTGTAAGAAATTGATTCTTTGATAGAACTTTCTTGAAGGACTGCATATGAAATATTTTTGGAAAATTACTATGGAAAAGATTATTATTGAGTTTAATGAAGCTTTAAAGCTCGCAGGAGAAGATGAAAAGTATTTACCGATGTAAATTTTCTCCGCTTAAGGATGCTTAAAACCTCAGATGTCATCACGATGATGGATTTCTCCTAAGCTAAAAAATTGAATAAAACATTTATAAGGCCCATGATTGTAGTCAATTCATCATGTACGTAGCACTTATTCCATCTAAAAAACGCCACAGTAATTTAGCACCTTCAATCGCACCTTCATGAACTCGTTGTTGACTTTTTTCATCAAGTTTGCATATCAGATTAGTAAGTTGTTCTGTATGCCATTCATCAGCTTTTTCATGAACAGTAAAAAATTCAAGAGTGCCTGAATCATTGATATTATAGTGATTCTTTAATCCCTCAATCTTTGATTTTGCAACAGCAGGAGTTTGCCTTTCGTATGCATAAAGAGCCCCGAGTCCTGTCTCATAGTCAGCTTTTACTAATTCAAAAAATCCATCAACTAACTCTTTTGTAGTTCCTAACTGCGGTGTTATACTAATGCTTCTCGAGTTGCATAGACCATTAAGGAACCTCAACCATAGTTCTGGGTGGTTATTTTCTCCTCTTTCTTCATCGATCAGATTGTCTAATAGTACTTGTCTATCTTGAATATCGTTACATAGAGTATGAATTTGGCTGATATACCGCGGAAATGCAGCTACATGATGATAGTACTCTTGAGCATACAGTACTAAGGTTTCGGTTGTTAGCTTACCGTGATTCCACGATTGATAAAAGGGATGCTGCAGCAAAAACCAAACTTCTAAATTTTTGTTAAGATACTCTATGAATTTCATACAATTCTTTTAGGATTTCTAATGGGCGGATTATGTAATTTTTTGTTATCTGTGTCAATAAGGTTACTGTGCATGGAGCCGCAATCTATAATGCATTTCTTGCTAAAGGTGAGCTTTATAAATATTTGTAAGATACTTAATAACTTTTTATGAGATGAACAAAGAGCGGAGATAGTATGAGAAAATAAAATTGTCTAAATTATAACATTATTTATTATGTAGTGTGTAAAGATTGATGATGATACTATTAATTGTTGCGAATAGCTTTATAACGAGAGATATTGAGTGATATGTTTATGGGAAAAATTTCGGCAAGGAAAAATTTGCAAAAAATTTAGTGAATAGACAACTAAATTGTCGGTTACCATAGAGTTATGATCGTGATACCGAAAAAAGCACTTATAACTTTGAAGTTATAACGAATGATAAGACGATGCATTCAAACGTGTTTCATAAAAAAATAAATGAATTTAATTAATAATCAACTTAAAATAATAGAGCAAAATCATCTTGGTCATTTTGCATATCTTCCAAAAATGCTAGGATTTGATGTGCATCAAGCTGATGGAGTGACTGTAATTAATTGTGGATTAGGAACAAGTATGTTCAATATTGCATATGGAGCTCCTAATGATTGCACTACTGCTATTGATCAAATAAAGCAAAAATATAAAGAGCAGCCATTTGCGTGGTGGATACAACCAAGCAAGCATAACCAAAGCACAACAAAAGCTTTAATTCAAAAAGGATTTATTATCGAAGCGATTGAACATGCTATGATTTGCGATCTCAGTAGTGTTGTTAGCTTTGTACAGAAAACAGATTTAGTGATAAAAGTTGTAACGCAGATCTCTTTGCTACAAGACTTTATGAGCGTATTAGAATCTTATGACCCTCATATATCTGCATTTTACGGACGTATGAATGATGAGTTATTGGATGCAGATGAGAAACTTGTCGTTGGGTATGCGTACGGTAAGCCGGTGACCATAGGAATTTTATTTCTTTCCGAAACTAGTGCAGGGGTTTTCACTCTTATTACGAGCAGAAATTTCAGAAGAATGGGTTACGGTAGCGATATGGTGTTATTCCTGATGAAGTTTGCAAAAGATAATGGTTGTAGTTCAGTTACTTTGTCAGCTTCAGGTGACTCCGGCTATAGCATTTACGAATGCTTTAATTTTTGTAAAGTAGGGAGATTTGAATGCTTTGAGTATAAAGGAGAGCAAATAATAAATCGAGAAACATCTGATTTTTAGGAGAACTGGAGTATGATTTTTGCAGCATTTATATAGAATCATTATTGGATATACCAAGCTTATCGTAAGGATAATTTAAAATCTCAATTCATAGAAGCGATACATTATTAAGTAGTAAATTTCAGTATTTTTAATGGTAAAATTATTACTTCGATATACTTTCAAGAGAGATAGCATTTTATGAAAAAGCCCGGATAAATAGTTAATTTTGAGATGCTATACTAAAAATTTTATTTTAAAGAATTTTTTTATAGCTTCAGAAATTAATATAGTATGGAATTTCGATTATTGCTTCATTTTCTCTACTTTCTTCATATTCTGGAACGTATTCTATATGTGATGCACTTTTATCTGAATTCAGATAAATTACGATTCTTTTTGCGATATCTACTCTAAAAAGGGTTGCACCATTTGCTGCAATATCTTGTAAAATTTCTAAGTAATGCGTTCTTTCAGTGACGTGCTTGATGATAGCATTTTTTATACCATTACTATTAAAATGATTGCTTTCTTTGATTGGGCTATAGCCATCTAAATTTTCCGCTGTAAAATTTCTAAATATGCCATTAAATTCAGCTTTATATGAGCTTATAAAATGCACTTCATAATTCTGTAATCCTTCAGCTTTTAATGCTTCAAAAATTTTAAGGTACGGTGATTGATTTATCATTCCATCTTTTAATATATTTTTTATTATATTCATAACTATCGTGTAATTTCTGTTATTAATTGCTCTAATTAATAATTGGGATTTTTATAAGAGCTTATACGTATAGAACGCATTTATCTTTTCTCTAATTGTGAGAAGTATCTAAAGAAATCAGACTATTTTCTCGCGAATAAGTCTCTGTTTCTATATGAAACATTTCTCAACTAATTGAACAGGTATCCTTATATGATTTTTAAAGTATTTGAATTACTCATTTTATTATTCATTCTGTACAAATTACAGCAGCGATTATAGCTATCTTACCAGTAGTTGGCTCAGTCAAACTCATTTCGAATATTATTCTCTAATACATTTTTTCTGACTACAAAAAATACTGCCTTATATAAATTGCTGTCGCAAGCTCTGAAATGATGTGAGGTTTTACGTATTAATGAATTAATCATAATATCTGTGATTTCTTGCAATAATACTTACCTATGATATGAGAAAGAGTATCTCTAAAACATTGGCGGAGAAAGAGGGATTCGAACCCTCGATACGGTCACCCGTATACTTTCTTAGCAGGAAAGCGCCTTAGACCACTCGGCCATTTCTCCATTACAGCATATAATCAGTGATCAGCAGTAAAAAAGCAATAACTTTAATCTCAAAAAGAAAATTGAAAAATAGTAAAAATACGTAATACTTCTATGTGACATTTTTCTTTCTTATGAAGAAGTATTTTTCTTATACAGCGAAAGATTCCCCACATCCGCATTTTGCTTTTGCATTTGGATTTAGAAATGCAAATCCACTTCTAATTTTCTCATCTTTGTAATCGAGAGTTGTACCTATTATGTATAATATGGCTTTTTTATCTATTAATAATGCGATATCCCCAAATTTAACCGTTTCGTACATATCAGATTCAAAATACACGTAGTCGAAAGTATATGAAAGACCTGTACATCCTCCTTTTTTCACTCCTATAGCGAGCCCTATAGCATCAGGTTTGCTTGATAGTAAAAGGCGTATTTTATTAGTAGCACTATCTGTAACATTAATGATAGATTTCTGTCTTTCTGTACTTAAGAGAGAATCATCATTTTTTTCCATCTCAGAATTAGAGATGGCGTTTTTTAAACAGCAAGAAGTTTTCATATTACACTTTAAATGTATAACGTAAACATAATACCAGATAAGAATATTGAAACAAATAATATTGGTATGTATTCGAGTAGCATACTGAGTTATCCAACACGAATTCTACACTATATATTTTATAGAGAAATATCTGAAAAAAACTTTATCTAAGAAAGTCATAAAAAAGATATCTTTTCTACAATTTTTCAGTACGTAGCATAATTTTTTATATCGTATTTTTTACGCAAGTGTGTCAAATATTCATAATATATCACTGAGTCATGTATATGTTTGATTTTACTGTAAAGTTCATTTGTTTGTATGATACTATACGCCTTAGTTGATGGATATTTTATATTTTCCAAGCTTGCAAAGCATATTTCATCTTCTGAACATAAACTAAGTTTAGTTATTGGCTCTGGTATAGATAAGTGTTGCAAATTCTCAATTATAGTGCTGCTAACATTAGATTGATTACCTAATTTATCTATTATTATTTTATGTTTAGTGATGTGATCTCGAATATCACTTTTTTGTAAGCATTTTGAATGAAGTTTTTGTATTGTACTATTGCCATTATTTAGTTCTTTATTGTGGTAGAGATTTGAGATGCTACTTCCTATACAATCATGAAAAGGAGAAAAATTTTCAATACCTAATGCGATTTTTTTATATTTTTGTATTATTTTATTTGCTATCCCTTTAATTTCATCAAAAGAAAGATGTTTGGATGGTATAATATTGGAAACTCGAATGACGTATATTGTTCTATGTTCATCATCGTGGATGATTTCCACAACATCGGTCACTTTATTATTTTTTAGTTGGAATGCTGCATCAGCAATTTCTTGCTCTAATATTGATTGATGTGATTTCGAAGAATTAAAGTTTTTTACTTCCATTTGTACTACTCCCTCAACAATTTTATTTGGTGCCTTTTGGGTTAAAATATCAAACTTGATTGGTATATTATATTTCTGGGAAATAGATGATAAATCAGAAAATTGCACATCTCTCAATTCTTCAGATATTTTATCAATTGCTTCTAATTGTTTATTTTTGCGTATTATTTCAGTTATTTTTGCACTAACAGTAGGTGTATTCACGTCTTCATATTGAGTTTTGTATATTTTCTGAATAAGGAAGATATGCCATCCAATAGGAGTGGAAAACGGCCCTACGTATTCCTTAATATCTGAAGAAAAAAGCTTTTCTGTTAACGTTGGGTATTGTTCAAATGTCTCTTTTTTTATTTTTTCAAGCAAAGGTGCAGTTTCATGTAATAAGTGCATAGCATATTTTTTTCTTAGTTCTGCAGTGGATATCCCTGGTTTAAGACGTATATCTTCGTATGCTTTGATTGCACTATCATAATCTTTAAAAACTATCTGCTCAACATCTCTCTTTTCTGGAATGAAAAACATTTCTTTATTCTTACTGTAAAATGATTCTATTTCAGAATGTGTTACTCTTGCCGTAGGTATTTCAGATGATTCTATCAATACGTATTCCACTTTTCTTCTTTCCGGTATATTAGTGTCAACTTTCATTTCATCAATAAATTTCGCTATCTCTTCTTCTGTTACTTTAATTTCTGGGACTTTATATTTGTACAATGCTATTGTTTTTGTATTTATTAACGCTGGGGTTATCATATCGACAGTTTCTTGCGGTACTATTGTATACTCAAAAAAACGTAAAAGCTGTTTTTTTAGTATTTCATTTTTCATTTTACTAATAAATTTTTCCTCTGGGATATTATGCTCTTTTAGAGCTTCTTTATACTTTAACGCATTAAATTTCCCATCTTTAGTAAACTCTTTAATCTTACTAAGTTCTTTTTTTAGCATTTTATCAGAAACGGCAAGTCCGATTTTATTTGCTTCCTCAGAAAGCATCGTTTCTTCTATTAGTGTTTTTACCGCTATTGCTCTTACGGTTTCTGAAGAATATCCAATCATTTTATCTTCAAGTTTATGCATCGTGATTTTGATATCTTGTTCGGTAATTACAGAGTTACCTACTTTGATTGTAGTGCTTTTACTGCTTTTTAAGTGACTTATTACCAAATCTCCCGCACACATGGAAATTACTCCGAGTAAAAGAAAAATTTGTAATATCGACTTGTTAGAGATACGCTTAAACATCATTTTACTGCTACCGTTATGTATGGTACTAGTTTTATATTTTCAATCTGGTTTCGTCTAGCTTAGTCTTAAGTGAACCTTTACATTAATCGATATGCAACTTTGGAAAAAATCGATAATTGGTATGATAACTGGGATATTATGCGGGATATTCTTTCGTTATCATAATTATGAATATTATTCGTTCATGCTCAATTGTATAGAGGTGTTTTCAACTCTTTATACTAATGCTCTGAAGATGATTATTATTCCAGTGGTATTCTTTGCTGTATTATTTGGAATTGTTAATACCTCTGATATACAGCAATTTAGGAAAGTAGGATTAAAAGCTGTAGTAGTATGTGTTATAAGTGCAATTATCTCTTCCGGAATTGGACTTAGTCTTGGCATCATGATGAAGCCAGGAAATGGAGTAAAAATCCAATTTGAAGAAGAGAATATATCACGGAGTGGATTAGGAGATTTTATTGGAAACATTATACCTTCTAATCCGTTTCAAGCAATGTGTGTTGGAAATACGTTACAAGTTGTAGTATTTGCATTTTTTATAGGAATTGGCATCTTGTCTACCCCTCATAGAGATAATTCTAAAAAGTTTGTGATTGCTATAGCTCAGATTTTTTTCAAAGTCATGGAAATTGTAATGAATTTCGCTCCGTATGGAGTTTTTGCTATCCTTTCATGTATGGTTGCAAAGCACGGATGTGATGTTTTGCATGGTCTCGGGAAGTTATCAGTGGTGATATTAATAGGATTATGTACGCAGTACATTATATTCTTGCTTATTATGTGGTTGATCAAAGTTAATCCATTTCGTTTTCAGAATAAGTTATTTGAAATTCAAATGTTGGCATTTTCAACATCATCGTCCAAAGCATGCATAGTAAAAGCAATACATGTATTACAACATAAATTAGGAGTTTCAGGTAAGATTGCTAATTTTGTATTACCACTAAGTACTTCTATAAATATGTCAGCTATTTCAATTAGTTTGAGTATTAGTGCATTATTTTTTGCTCAGGCTTTAGACATAACTATCTCTATAATGGATTATTTTATAATAGTACTTACATCCACTCTTGGAGCGATAGGTGGTGCTGGCATACCTAGCGGTACCCTTGTAATGATGAGTTTAGTATTATCATCTGTAGGAATTCCTGTGAGCATGATCCCGCTTCTTATGGGATTTGACAGAGTGCTTGATATGTGTAGAACTGTAATTAATATAACTGGAGATATCGTACTTACGTTAGTAGTTGCGAAGATCGAAGGTGAACTAGATCTATTTAAGTGCAATAAAAATGAAAAAGCAAACTGAAGTCCCGCATAGTGTAGAGTTGGAAATAGAAGTATTAGCGAGGATTTTCATTAATAATAATGAGATGGATACTATATCTGAGCTTATATCGGAAAAATACTTCTATATAACGGTGCATAGTAGAATATATGAGTTGATGATCCAATTGTATGGAAAAGGCTTACCAATATCGCTATCTACTATTAAAGGTTATATTGCTCGAGAATTTACAGATATTAATGTCACCGAATATCTAGGTGAGTTGATATCATTTGCATCTCCTTTCAGCAGTATGGAAAAGTTATGTTTCGCACTGCGTGAGTTATATCTAAAAAGAGAAGTAATAAAACTTAGCGAGAGATCTATAAGTAATTGTTATGATGACGATCTTAAGCTTACTGCTTCTGCTTGCATAGAGAAAATGGAAAGTGAGCTTTTTAATGTTGCTATTAGTTCTGGAGAACAAAGAACACTACAGCATTTGAGTCAAGTTACGAGGAAAAATATAAAAAACCTTGATGCTGCGATTAATAGTGGTAAGTCAATTAGTGGTACTACTACTGGATTTTATGATATGGATCATCTTACGGGAGGATTACATCCATCAGATTTGATAGTGATAGCTGCACGACCATCTATGGGAAAAACTGCATTTGCATTGAAAATAGCGTATAACGTAGCTAAGCACTATCATGATGAAAAGATAGAGCAATCTGTAGCCATCTTCTCACTTGAAATGTCCGCGGAGCAACTTGGCTCTCGTCTTATATCAATGACTACTGGAATAGATGGGCATAGATTACGTAACGGAATGATAGATAAAAAAAAAGAGCTTCCACAGATCAATGAAAAGATTTCTGAAATTGCTGCTTTACCCATTCTTATCGATGATACAGCAGCAATGACAATAGCTTCAATTAGAGCGAAATCTCGTAGAATTAAGAGAACTCACAATGTTGGGCTGATAGTTGTAGATTATCTTCAATTAGCTAGAGCATCAAATACAAATAGCAATACAAACAGAGTCCAAGAAATTGGAGAGATATCTCAAGGATTAAAAGCTATAGCAAAAGAATTATCTGTTCCTGTAATAGCGTTATCACAGCTATCAAGAGCTGTAGAATCTAGGGATGACAGAAGACCTATGTTACAAGATCTACGTGATAGTGGAAATATAGAACAGGATGCTGATATAGTGTGCTTTATATATAGAGAATCATACTATTTGAATAGAGCTATAGAGCAAAATGACGGATTAAGTGCTTCTGAAAGAGGAGATTTAGTGAATAAACGTAATATGGTTGGTAATACTGCTGAAATACTGATAGCGAAACAAAGAAATGGACCCATCGGAACGTTCTGCACTATTTTTGAAGGGAATACTACAAATTTTCTTAATATGGAAAGAAGAGATTAGTAGTACACGCATGATAAATATGATGCTATTCTTTTTAGAAAGTGATTTTTCAGTATTATTAGCACGTTTCGATAGTTGAAATTTATGACTTATATGAAAACCTACGAGAGGTGTTGTAATTGTTAGCTGCTTAAAGGATGTTACCTCGAGTATTATGTCTTAATGTTTTGCTTTCCTAGAAATTCTTCTGCAAGCATCATATATGAAACTGAACCAGTACATTTAGAATCATATATAATTGCAGGTTTTCCATGAGATGGTGCTTCTGAAAGTCTCACATTTCTAGGGATTAATGTACGATATACGGTATTTCCTAATTCATTTCTTACCTCTTTCACTATTTCGTGACAAACATTATTCCTTTTATCAAACATTGTAATTACTATACCTTCTATTTTTATCCCTGCATTAATGGTATTTTGAACCAATTTTATAGTATTTAAAATATATGCCAAACCTTCCATTGGTAGGAATTCACATTGTAGAGGTATGATTACGCTATTTGCACAAGCAAATGCGTTTAGCGTTAAAATACCAATTGATGGAGGGCAATCTATAAAGATAAAATCGTAGCGTGGTAGTAGCTCTTTTATTGCTGTTTTTAGAATAAGCTCAGGCATCGCAACTTTTAGTAGCTCTTTTTCTGCTACTGCTAACTGAATAGTAGATGTAATAATTTCCATATTGTCTATATCAGCACTAACTGGAACTACAGAAGGGCTGACTTTATTCATTAATACTTCACATAAAGTATAGGTTCTTTTGGTATTTTCTATGCCAAAACTTGTACTTAAATTGCCTTGTGGATCACTATCTATCAGTAATACTCTATGACCTATTACAGAAAGAGCCGTTGCTAAATTAACAACAGTTGTAGTTTTTCCAACACCTCCTTTTTGGTTTGCAACAGCTATCACTTTAGCCATAATTAGTACCACAAGTGTATAGATGAAATATTGTGACGAATTGTAATCATGAAATATTAAAAAATCTATTCCTGTGAGTTTAATGATGTGATATCTGATAGAAAAATTATGAATGAAGTAATTATAGAAAATTAAGTATGAAAGAATTTTTGTACCGCTTCGTTATTACTGTTGTTACATTCATCAATTGTACCACTCCACCGAATTTTACCCTCTTTTATTATAATAATATTATCTGCGACTGTTTTTGTATAATGTATGTCATGCGAAACGCTTACTACAGTATATTTCATCTTATGATGTAGTTCGTGAATTAGGACAGCAATTTTTTCCGATGTTTCTATGTCTAATCCTGATGTAGGCTCATCTAACATCAGAAGTGTAGATTGTGTTGCAATTGCTCGTGCAATTCCTATTCTTTTCTGCATTCCGCCAGAAGACTGTTTACTATTAGTAAAAGCTAACTCCGGAGGAAGCTCAACCATCTTCAGAAGCGTTTTAGCATTCTCTATCAGCTCCTCATCTTCTTTTGTTTCGTTGATAAATTCATTAAACATAATGTCTTGCCATACAAGCAACGAGTCGAATGATGCATTTAATTGAAACGAAAATCCTATCTTAGAAATTGGGGAAGGCCGTTCAGATATGTGGAAAGCTCCAACTTCATACTTTCCTATTACTACGGACGATCCCGCATCTGCTATTAAGAGGCCGCTCATACACTTTAGAAGAACGGATTTTCCACTCCCAGATGCTCCTAGTATCACCGTAGAAGTGCCAGATCGTATGTCGAGAGATATATTCGACAAAACTGTAGTATTACCAAAACTCTTTGATAAATTTCCTACATGTATCGAAAGACCCACGTCAAGTGCGATTAAGCTGAAAGTACATATCGTCCCTTCGCACGTCTATTTTTTATCACAGAACGCCCACCCACTGTTGCCATTCTTGCTCTAAACCCGTGCCTCCTCTTTCTTACTATCGTACTAGGCTGGTAAGTTCTTTTAGTAGCCATTTTCAAGAAGAAAAATATCTAACACATCTATGGTAAATGAAAAAAAACTACTATACAAGCAATTAAACGCAAGTACTGATAATAAAGTGGTAATTTAGGAGCAGCATGTTCATGATGTTATTGCAATGTTTTTAGGATATAGTGCAAGTATATGGTATGAATTCTTTAAAAACATCATTCCATTTTGAAAGATAGGAGCTTCATGAAATGAAGGGAAAAGAGATTCCGTAGAAAGTAAATTTCCTGTAAGCATATCAAATGTAAGGCATGAGTCACTACTATCTCTAAGTACTACTCGATTCCCTGCAATTACTGGATGGCTATATATAGTATCGGAACTAAAAGTATCTTTTATTCTAGCTATAATGGATTTAGGTGCTTCCTTTTCATGCTTTAGAGTATATTTCCACTGAATGGAACCATCGCACAACTTGATCGCTAATAATGTAGTATTAGCATTAATAAAATACCCTAGATCTCCTGCTCCAACGATCGATGTGGTTGGATGATAAAACTTTCTCCATAGTACATCTGATCGTTCAACATCATAATATTCAACAGTACCATCTTTTTTTGCTACTATATATCCTGTTTTATATTGAAGAATGCTTTGTGTGTACTCATTATATCTCGTGGAAATAATTGCAGAGTCTTGAGAAAAAAATTCAGTAGCAGGGGAATATATAGTCGATATATTGAACGTTTTATCTTTTTCTGTTTGGGTGATATTGATTTTATATATTTTTATCCCTCCATTTAAAGGGGTTTGCACAGCAATCAATGCACTACTCTTAGTTAGTGGTGTTACGATGATATTGTTGTTATATATCTCTTTTATGATTGTTCCTTCTTCTTTAGGGATTGCTAACAACATTTTTCCATTATTTTTATCGAATAGTACCACTTCACTATTGATAGATGCAGTAATTACAAAATCATCAAAAAACTGAGGGGTGGTGATTAGTGGGTTATGGTATGTACTATACCAAAGAGTAGTGCCTTTTTTGGCATCCGTCTTCATAATACTACCGAATGTGTCAGTAGAATATATTGCATTTTCAGACTCATTATATGATATAGATGCTCCTACATATGTATGATATCCTATTTGTAGGATCTGTTTACTACTTTTTTGTTTATTCTTTTTTAGAAAGGTTTCATTATTCCATATCATATTACCGTTAAGTGAGTAGCATGTGAGACTGCCATGCATATCCATTACTACAATATTTTGAGAATTAGTAATGATGGGAGTGCTATTGTTAGAATATGCAATGTTAGATAAGCATTTAAATTTTCTTGCAATATAGTTTGCATTCCATTCGAATTTAGCATTTATGTTAATAGTTTGACGATAAATTGAAGTTTGAGGTGGATAGTCTAAAATATTACATGTGTTGCTTGTGTTAATAATTCCATATGGAGAAAATACCTCAATTTTCTCTCCTTGAATCGTTTTTTTGCGACCTTCCATCAAATTTTCGATAGAGCTACATCCTACTACTAAAAGGACTGATAACAATAAAATACTAATTTTTCTCATTATATTGTATACTCGATAAGGTTGAGTATGTGAAAATTACATACTGCAGCCAATGTTATTCATATAATAGTAGAAATCTAGTTATTGTGAGAGCAAGTATCATAAGAAATGCATTTATATGCCATATTTATAGCATTTTAAATAGTAGGTTGATATTCATTTTAGCTTGGAGCATGCCTATTGTGTTTGCTATATGTGCTGAAAAATTCTTGCATATAGCACCATGTGCATTATGTTTGAAAGTGCGAAAAATATATTATTTTGGAGCAAGTGTAGGAATTTTTAGTGTTATTCTTGAAAATAAAATTAAGAAGTGGAAAGTTCTCTATAAGCTAGTACATTTTATTCCAGTAGTAGTCGCCGCTTCGGTAGTAGCGGTGAGTTTTGTGCATTTTACAATAGAAAATGATATACAAAGCTTTCAATTCCTAACAAAATACCAACTCTTTCAATGTTCTTTAGATGCGGGATATGAGTTTCAAAGTGAAAAAGAATGGATGGAATTCATACAAGGACGACATTTTATAAGTTGTGCCAAAAAGAATATGATTCTTGGTATATCATTTGTTACCTTAAGTTTTGCATATTCAATACTTCTTATTTCATATAGTATTACTAGAATGCTAGTTAGATGGTACAAATAGAATGCAGGAGGATATCGGATTTGTACTAGGTATTTCTAGTATTGGTGAGCATTCTCTTTTGTTGGATGTTTTTTTTAGAAAAAATGGACGTGTGGTAGGAATATCTGATTCCGTTACCGTTGCTTTTTATAGAGCTATGAAAGGCTCTCTTATAGAAATTAAACTTTATAGTACTTTATCGAGTAATAGTAAACTAAGTAAATTCTACATTCAAAATTCAAAGTCTATTTTTGGGTTAAGTCACTATTCTTGCTGCTTTCAAGTAGTTCTTGAAATGCTAGATGTAGTACTAGTACAGAAGATGGAAGCTGTGTTATTATGGGCATGTATTCAATGGATATACAGGTGTATAAATGACGATACTATTACTTTTGATAATATGATAAAACTCCACATAATATTTGAAATTGAGTTAATGAATTTTCTAGGAGAAATGGATATATTCAACTTTATAAGCGAACGGTTAGTACGAGAATATCAAAGTGCTTCATCCTACAATTATGAGTTATTAAATTCGCACAGTATATATTCTACTGCTCTTTCTAAGGAAGATTATGTTGCCGTTACATCATTTACAGATACAGCTCTTCAAAGGTATGATAAAAGTGTTAAAAATATCAGAAAAAGCCTTATTCTTATGAAAGAGTCTGTCAAAAAATTGATTGATACTTGATGGATTTTATAATACCATTTCTGTGGAAATACTAGTCTAGCTTTTAATAAATGATATCACAGATTCAGAAATTTTTTAGAGAAGTAAATAATGAACGCTTCAAAGTTAATTGGCCAAGTCCAAAAGATTCCTTTTTTGCACTTCTTGGGATCTTTGCTTTTGCATTAATGATGGGGTTATTTCTATTAGTTCTCGATTTCGTATCGTATAGTGCAATAAAAGCATTCCTAAATGTTTAATTTTAGAGGAGTATGAGTGAAAATAGTATGTGGTATGTAGTATATGTAATACCAGGAAAAGAGCAGTACTTTATAGATGCTCTCCAGAAGAAGAAGGAGAAAGCAGCGTCGTTCTATGTGCTAGATATTGTTTCACCTATTGAAAAAGTTTCGGTATCGAAGAACAATAGGAAAAAGGAAATAGTAAAAAGAGCTCTTCCCGGATATGTTTTTCTTAAGATACATAAGATATCTGATGAATTAATAAAATTCCTTAGAGATACTAATCATGTTGCGGGTTTTTTAGGAGGTTCTTCTCCATCTCCAATTACTGAAGAAGAAGTTCAAGCAATGTTGAGTTCTGTCAAAAGCAAGCGTGAGATGCTTGATGCGATACCAGAGTTTTGTATTGGTGATAGTGTTAGTATTGTAGAAGGTGCTTTTGAGGGTTTTTTAGGTATAATACAATCCGTAGATAAAGAAAAATCTACTCTTGGAGTAACATTATCAATATTTGGCAGGGAAAATCTAGTGTCTGTTGGTTTTATGCAAGCCAAGAAGAGATGAGTTGCATTGTAATACGTAAAAGTTACTTATAAAGGGGAGGGATCTTATTTTGATGGATAGAAGATACGCATAGCAGTTTTTTTAAATAATTGTTTTTGGAGAGCTTTTGTGGACAAGCAATATTAATAAAGCCAAAGCGAGATAAAGTACTATTTTATAGCTGCTGACTTCTTACTATGAAAAAGCGTTCCTCTCGATAGTTAGCTTAAATTTTCCTAAAATACTAATAACACCTATCAGAAAATTAATGTTGTAATGATGAATTGTTACTTTTTTGATTATACTTCAGCTGGATGAGTAGTGTTATTTTTTCAAAACTTAATTATTGTATTTTATGTATTACTATTTGTATATTTGCCGTATTTATATCACCATTAAGAGATAGTATATCAATTTCAAATTTACTATTTGTAATACTAGAAGTAATTGAGGAAATTTCTATCTTAGTTGCAAGAGTAGTTGTGAGTATATACTCGTTAAAGCGTGTAATAATACTACTTATTTTAGTTTTTTGACTACCTTCTGGTACAAGTATATCAATTATTACTTTTTGTGTAATTTCAAGATTTTGCTCTTTTCTAGATTGTTGTATAAAACGTATCAAATCTCTTGCGATACCCTCATCAATTAGTTCTTGAGATAATGATGTGTCTAATATCACTACTCCATCAGATAGTACTTTTGCAACATTTCTATACTCTTCTTTAATTTCTAAAATTTTCTGAAATTCATCTTTATTAAGTATGATATCACCTATAATTAAGTTACCCCCATCATAATAAAATTTTTTATTTCTGAAATCAGATAATATCTGCTTTACATATTGAGGTTTTGTCCTTCCAAGGATCGGTAAATTAAGTTTAAAAGTCCAATTAGCATATTCTTCAATTTTCGTTTTATCTGTATTAATCCATTCTTTCACATTAATTTCATCTAATATGATCTCTCTCATTTCATCGCTAAAGTTAAAATCTGATACTCCAATAAAAGTCACGCACTTCAAAGGTTGCCTAATTCTAATTTTTTGATCATTTCTTATAGCAAGTGCATTGTTACATGCTAATCTTACCCTTTCCATATTATCTATAAATGAAGTAGATATCTCAAATTGAGATAGCTCAGGATATTCTTCTAAGTGTATGCTTTTTTTACAGCTTTTGCTAACTTCTGCTAATCCTAGATAAATTGCTTCGGACAAGGTTGGCATGAGAGGAGCCAGTATTTTGCTAAGAGTGAGTAAAACAGTGTACAATGTATCAAATGCTTCTTCTTTTTGTTTATTACGTTCATTTTGCCAAAATATATGTCTGGATCTTCTAATATACCAATTATTTAATATTTCTAAGAAAGATACTATTTCTTGTATGCATGTAGCTGTGTCATAATTTTCCATTGCATTTTTTATAGTTGTCCATGTTTTGAGCAATTTCTGTAATATGTAATGATTTAATAAAGAGTGAGCTGTATAGATATCATGAGGTACCAACTTGTCAATCTTGAGATAAAGTATTAAAAAGTTGTACGCACTCCACAACGGTTTAGTAATACTTTTAACTATATTTATTGCACCAGTAACATCAGAATCTATGATGATATCTTCGCCTTTTGTTGCTTGTGAGGATAGCATGAATAATCTTACTGCGTCAGAACCTAGCTTTTCCAATGTTTTAAGTGGATCTGGAAAATTCTGCAGTCTTTTAGATAGTTTCTTACCATCTGTGCCGAGTACTACGCCGTGAGCTATGCAATTTTTAAAAGGAATTTTATTAAATAATGCTGTTGCTAAAACAAGCATTGTATAAAACCATCCTCTAGTTTGAGCGGCGTATTCTACTACAAATTCTGCTGTAAAATTAGAAATTACACTACTTTCTCCGAAAGGATATCCGTATTGAGCGAATGGCATTGCACCACTTTCAAACCAGCAATCAAAAACTTCTTTTACACGTACTAATCGTGATTTTTGAGTGGGATCTGATGGATTAATCTTCGTTAAATTATCAATAAATGGTCTATGTAAGTCTGTTACTTTCACCCCAAAACTATTTTCAATTTCCTCAATTGAGCCATAAACTTCAATATGAGGGTATTTAGGATCATCACTTTCCCACACTGGTATAGGGCAGCCCCAATAGCGAGTTCTTGAAATTGACCAATCTCGAGCATTTTCAAGCCATTTACCAAAAAGACCATTTTGTATATGAGAAGGATTCCACTTAATAAGTTGATTCAATTTTAGCATTTTATCCTTAATTTGCGTGACGGCAAGGTACCATGACGGTACGGCTCGATATATTAATGGAGTATCAGTACGCCAGCAATGAGGATAGCTATGGAAGTATTGTTCCGTTTTTAGCCAAGCATTTTTTATTTTTAATGCGTTTATAATATCATTTTCAGTATCGAATACCTGTCGTCCTATATAATCTGTTACTGGAAACGTAAACCTACAACTATCGTCTACTGGGCATATCGACTCTACATTATGAGATTTTGCTAAGTTATGATCGTCTTCACCAAATCCTGGTGCTATATGTACTATTCCTGTACCATTTTCAATTGTTACAAAATCACCATGCACAACTCTAAAAGCATTTGGTTCATCGGAAAAATATTGAAATATTGGTTGATATTGAGTGCCGATTAAATTTTTTCCTAATACTGTATGTATTATATTATCTCCTATTTCTTCTACATACTTTGGCAATAATGATTCTGATATTATGAATATAGAATTTTTATACTCAACTATTGAGTATGGAATATTTTGATTGATGGCTAATAAAAGATTAGATGTGAGAGTCCATGGAGTAGTTGTCCAAGCTAGTAGTGTTATTTTTTTATTTTTTCCTATCAAGGAAAAAAGATAGTCAGATTGTTTTACTTCGAAAAGTACTGTAACTGCTTTACTCTCTTTCTCTCTATATGAGTTATCTAAACGTGTTTCGAAATCAGAAATAGGAGTTTCGCATTTCCAAGAATATGGCATTATCCTCGAAGCTTTGTATATTAGACCATCTGTGTAAAGCTTTTTAAAACACCATATTACGCTTTGCATATAGCTGATATCCATAGTTTTATACTCTTCATTCTCTTTCAACCATCGTGCAGATTTATGAAAGTACTTGAGCCATTCATCAGTGTATTTTAAAACGCTTTTGCTACAATGAGAATTAAATTCTTGTATACCTAAATCCTCTATCTGAGCCTTTCCTACAATATTTAATTCTTTTTCAGCTTCAAGCTCTGCTGGTAAGCCGTGACAATCCCAACCTAGTTTGAACATCACTCTTTTACCGAGCATCGTATGATATCTTACGAAACAATCTTTGATATATGAGGTTAATATATGTCCCCAGTGTGGCATTCCATTTGCGAATGGAGGACCATCATGAAAAGATATATCGTGTTTGCCTTTGTTCAGTACAAGAGAGTTTATTTTGTTCTCTTGCCAATATTTTTGAATTTGTCTCTCGATTTCAGAAAAATCATTACATAACGATAAGTTTGAAAATTTGATAGTATTATCTGAATGAATAGTATTGAAGTTACTATCTGAAGTGGAACTTCTCATCTGTATATTTTAAGATGCATTTTATAGCGAAAGCGATTGTACTGCATAGAGTAAAAATCATCAATAAAAGTATATTCAGCTCAAAGTTATGAATTATTTTTTGTTTGGAAAATGACAAAAAAACTATGTGTCACTCGCTATTCTTTCTAGCAAGTGGCACATATATCTTCAGTTATAAAATTTTACTTTCAGTTGTAAAATTCTATTGTCCATGACATTGTTTATCATTAGATTTACAATAGTATTGTTGTAATTTCTCTAATTCTTCTCTCCACTTTTTCAATACGTGTTCAGCACTATCAGAGTGTAAGCCAGCGATAGTAGTAGCATTTGTATGGGCATTTTGTAGCATATCCTGTATAATATTTACGAAATGATAATATGGTTTTGTTGTGCAATGATCTTGATTGATATTTGTATTGCATTTACTTATAAAACTTTTGATATGTTCGCACATTGTTGACATTGCATCATGGTATTTTTTTGTTGCCTTCAACATATAGTCTGGAGTATTCCATTTTTCCATGAATTCCGAATAATCATTAGCTGAAGAAGTTGTATTATCTTCTGTTTTTTTATGTAGAGCGTGAGCCAAGTGAGGATGATTATGAACAAAGTGAGCCACATGAGATGCTAAATGCGGATGTTGATGCATAAAATGAGCCAAGTGAGGATGATTATGAACAAAGTGAGCCACATGAGATGCTAAATGCGGATGTTGATGCATAAAATGAGCCAAGTGAGGATGATTATGGGCAAAATGAGCCACATGAGACGCTAAATGTGGATGTTGATGCATAAAATGAGCCAAGTGAGGATGATTATGAGCAAAATGAGCCACATGAGACGCTAAATGTGGATGTTGATGCATAAAATGAGCCAAGTGAGGATGATTATGAGCAAAATGAGCCACATGAGACGCTAAATGTGGATGTTGATGCATAAAATGAGCCAAGTGAGGATGATTATGAGCAAAATGAGCCACATGAGACGCTAAATGTGGATGTTGATGCATAAAATGAGCCAAGTGAGGATGATTATGGGCAAAATGAGCCACATGAGACGCTAAATGTGGATGTTGGTACATAAAATGAGCCAAGTGAGGATGATTATGAGCAAAATGAGCCACATGAGCCGCTAAATGTGGATGTTGATGCATAAAATGAGCCAAGTGAGGATGATTATGAGCAAAATGAGCCACATGAGACGCTAAATGCGGATGTTGGTGCATAAAATGAGCCAAGTGAGGATGATTATGAGCAAAGTGAGCCACATGAGACGCTAAATGTGGATGTTGATACATAAAATGAGCCAAGTGAGGGTGATTATGAGCAAAATGAGCCACATGAGATGCTAAATGTGGATGTTGATGCATAAAATGAGCCAAGTGAGGGTGATTATGAACGAAGTGAGCCGCATGAGCCGCTAAATGCGGATGCTGATACATAAAATGAGCCAAGTGAGGGTGATTATGAGCAAAGTGAGCCGCATGAGCCGCTAAATGTGGATGTTGATGCATAAAATGAGCCAAGTGAGGGTGATTATGTAGGAAATTCGTTAAATGCGGATGTGATTCTATATAATTATGTGAATAAGACATAATATTGTATTGATTTGATTAATAATATATTACTATCTTAATATCATTTTTATATAAGAGCAAGGAAAAATATAATAAATTATTTATCTCTCAATTAAGAAAGCATTGAATTTACGTTTTATGACATCATAATTTAATGGAAGTGCATTAAAATTAGAGAGGAGACATATTTTTTTTGATTTTTTAAGATAAATATGAAGAAGTGTAACGTGACGATGTTACTGCATAAATCGCTAAATTAAGTTTTTCTATTCTTTAATTTTTAATTAAGTAGTATATACTTTCTTACTACGTTAAATCTATTTTATTATTTTTAATTTCATTCTTTTCCGTAACTTTTAAAAGTCAAAAATAAGATGAATTTATCATATATTGACTATGCAGTAATCTTTAAAATTGAAAGTTCAATAATAAGTAATTTTTATAAACTAAACTATTGAAAAATGAGTGAATATAGCACTGAAAGATACATGTTATCCTTATGAAAAAGTTACCATGTTATGCAATATATAATTAGATGATGTAATTTTGGTTCTGAAAATTTTCTATTATTTTCCATTATTATGTAACGTTCATTTTCAGAAGTAACAAACAACCATATGGATACTATAAATAAGCTTCATTGAATAATTAAGATCTTACGAGAATATAGAGCTTAAAAGAATGTGCAACAACTTTTGAGGTAGCCTACATCAAGTTATAATCTTGTTTTCTTTTATTGATACAGAATATTTAGCACCCATTCCATATGCAATAAATATCCATGCAGCACATACTATAGAAATAAATATATCGTTGCACAGTAATACTAAGAACATTCCTACTTTAGTAGCAACATTTGAACTAAAGTAATTGAATGCATTGGTGATAGCCTTTGCTCCTTTTATCGCAAATGCATCAAGAACAAATTTGGATTTTAATTGTATATCGCGTGAAGTGATGATATATAAGCTTTCTCTGATGGGGGTATTTAAGCTATAACTTAAAGCATGCAGTATAACATATGCATATATGATAAAGTGGGTATTAAATATATAAAATCCAAGTAGTATTGCTGTTACTAATGGCATTATTAGTAAAGCTTTTGCTGTTCCTAATGTCCTCATTACACCATTTGTGAGAAATACAGAAAGCAAGAATCCTACAAAATGCATATATAAAATTTGAATATAAGAGCTACCTGCTATCTGGCTAACAGAATTTATAGAGCCTGCACTTTTGAGTTTTGCACTCGAACTGACAAGTAGTATCACTCTTTGAAAGCTTATAAATTCTGTTATTAACTCTAAGCAGAAAATTAGTCCAAATATTCCCAATACATATCTATTTTGCAAAATAAGTCTTAGTCCTAAAAAAATACCCGTCTTGGAAATTTTCTCTGAAAGTATAGATGCTCCAAGATAGCCTTCAAATACGCTTCTCTTAAAAAGCTTAGTTGCTAACGATAATGTGAGCAGTGCAACGAAAAGCATTGTAATTGCACACGTTATGACGAGTTTTATCTTTTGTATATCGGTTGTACATCCGAGTGCTGTATCAAAGAACCCTTTCATAATGCAGTGAGCTAGATATACCGATACAATCCCTCCAATTTTGGAACAAGATACTATGAATCCATATATTCTTTCTGAGCTTTTAGGGCTATTGATAGAATTCACAAAAGCCCAAAATGTACTCACCAGAAATACCATATATCCTTCGGAAAACATAAAAAATGTCCAAGATGCAGCTTTCTCTCCTAACGTAAGAAATGGCAACGATTCCGCATTTATTTTATCGAATGGTACAACGAACAAAAGGAATAATCCAAGGAAGATCCACATACATATGTATAGCTTTAAAAGTGATATTCTCCTCACTCTATCAGCAAGATAAGCATCTATGAAAATCCACGGAAACAACAATCCCAATGTTATAAGCTTTGCGACAGGTACATTACTCACTCCTACTAATGCTGAAAATACGATATTTTGTAATTCATGCACAACAGAGTAGGAGCCTATTAGCATCGCAAACAGAAAACCGCTTAAGAGTAGCTTCTTCACTTCCATTGCATCAAGAGAAAAGAATCGTGTAAAAATACTCTTAAAATCGAAATTATGCATAATAGTATATTGCTTTTTCGGAATAGCTACCAAAAACTTATTAAAATTCTTAATCGCAGATGAAAATAGCTTTATTAAGAAGTTCTTCATATGTTTTGAGTGGAATGTATCATAATTTTGTTATCAGTCAAGTATAATTGCTATATTAGTTGTAATGAAATTTGGTGATGTATTTTATTCTTATGTTGTTACCTGAATGAGGTTAATGCTTTTTTGTGCGATATAAAAAATTCATATTAATTGTAAATAAAGAAAAATTGAGATTTTAGCTTTTATAAAAGTAAATTAAATTGCAATAAAAGATTATCAATTAAAGGAAAAAATATAACCTAAAATCATCTATATTACTGATGAAGACCATATCTATTCTACATAGTTACAAGTTACCAGATGTATGAGAAGTAAAGCTCTCAGTATGAAGTTTTTGGATTGTAGAAAGAGATTACTGAAGAATGTGAAAAGTGAATGATTGTATTGTTCTGTATTTAATTCTTTCCTATAACTTCTCTTTTTCCAGAATGATTTGGAGGAGTTACTATGCCTTCTTTTTCCATTCTTTCAACTATGCTTGCTGCTTTATTATATCCTATTCTGAAAAATCTTTGAACATAACTGATACTTACACGATTTTCTCTAATTACCATTCGTACCGCTTCATGGTATAATTTTTCATCTTCATTTTGAGTACTTTCATTAAAATTGCGAGAAAAAGTACTATAATTTTGAAAATAATTGTTTTGGCTGGTGATGTTTTCTATTTTTGTGTTGCTATTGATATCGTGAGTTTCCTCCTTTGTATAATAGCTTGGTCTCCCTATACTACGAAGAAAATCTGCAACTTTTTCTACATCTTTATCACTTACAAATGGAGCATGAATGCGACTTGCTTTTTTTCCTGGTATTACATATAGCATATCTCCTTTTCCTAACAGTTGTTCGGCTCCGTTCTCTCCTATAATAGTTCTACTATCTATTTTAGAAGCTACTTGAAAACTTATTCTAGTTGGAAAATTAGCTTTTATAATTCCCGTTACTACATCTACAGAAGGTCTTTGAGTTGCCATTATTATGTGCATTCCTGATGCACGAGCCATTTGAGCTAAGCGTTGTATACACTCTTCCACATCCTTACCCGCAACTAGCATGAGATCTGCCATTTCATCCACTATTATAACAATATATGGTATTTTTTCTTTTTTGAATGAAACTTTCTCAAAAATAGGATTTTTACTTTCTTCGTCAAATCCAACTTGCATATGCTTTACTATTTCATCTGAATCAGTGCAATCTATCATACTGTTGTATGCTGCTATATTCCTAACGCTCAAAATGGACATCATTCTATATCTTCTTTCCATTTCGTTCACTGCCCATCTTAATGCTTCTACTGCTGCTCTAGGATCTGTTACAACTGGCATAGCTAAATGAGGAATATCTCTGTACACGGAAAGTTCGAGCATTTTCGGATCTATCATAATAAATTTACATTCTTCTGGCGTATATTTATAAAGGATAGAAAGTATCATATTATTTACAGCTACTGATTTTCCAGAACCTGTAGTTCCCGCCATCAATAGATGTGGCATTGCCGCTAAATCTGCTACATGAGGAGAGCCTGAGATAGTTTGCCCAAGAATGAGAGGTATTTTAGCCTCTGTATGAGTATAGCTATAGTGTGCTAGTAGCGCTCTCAGTGATACAAGATCGCGTATTTTATTTGGTAGTTCTATACCTAATGCATTATTTTCCGATATTATAGAAATTCTTGCAGATTCACATTTCATAGATCTAGCTATGTCTTCAGCTAATCCTATAACTCTTGAAGCCTTTGTTCCTGCAGATGGCTCAAATTCATACAACGTGACGAGAGGCCCTTTTGCTTTAGATACTATTTTCCCATGAATACCGAAATCTTGTAAAACATTCATTAAATCATCTGATCGATCTTCGTCATCTGAGTTTCTATATGAATTATCTTCCAAAATGGCAAGGGGTGGTATCTTATTAAAATTTATTTTATCCTTTTGCTTTTGAGAAAATTCAATTTTCATATTGCTAAATGCAACTTTTTTAGATTGTTCATTTTTTTTAGGTGAAAAATCTTCTTTCTCTTTTACGCATAAAGATAACAGGTACTTCAGTATTGTTAAAAATCTTATTCGTATAGAAAAAGCTATGAATAAGATGATTGTACTAAGTAGGAAAGAAGCTAATCCTACTACATGGAACTGGAATGTACTCCCTAAAAGATGTAATAGATAAAATCCAAGATATCCCCCATTGTAATATCTTGCGTTCATCTTATATTCGACGGCAGAGCTTTCAATTGCAGGAAATAGAGCTACTTTTTCAAAAGCATATGTTATAAAAATGCATATAAATGGTATTAAAATGAATAATGCGGAGAAGTTATAATCTTTAACTGTAGCATTATTATCAGATAACTTTCTTATGCAATGAGCGAAGAAAAATAGAGGTATAACAAACGAAGATACACCAAATACTTGAAAGAAGAATTCAAACACTGAAGTGATTGCGAGGTTTACATAAGTGACAGTTATGTGTTCTTGCTGGTTGTTTGACGATATATAAAAAAAAGACTCATGCTCATGTATCCAGAAATCGATCCCAAATACTGTGATGCATACAGTTAAAATTAAAAATCCGTATACTGTGAGCTTGTTCGTAAAGTTCATGATGGTATTCACTTTCTTGAATTCAGCTATTGCATGTAGTGTTTACTTGATTAAATTGTAAGTAGCAACAGTGTAATAATAACACAGTAAATTAAAAAGTCTTATGAGTAGTGTAAAAGCGTTCGATATCATGATTGAAATCGAACAGGGAAGTAACCTTAAGTGCGAATTTGATCCTAATTTTAGGTGTTTAAGGTTAGATAGAATACTGCCTACCAGCATGATATTTCCAGTATCTTATGGCTTTTTTGTAGGGGTAAAGGGAGAGGACGGTGATCCATTAGATGCTTTACTGATATCTTCTTCTAATGTTTTTAGTGGTGTAATTGTTAGTGCAAGAGTAATAGGAGTAATGCGTATGGAAGATGAAAAGGGAAGTGATGATAAGATATTACTGGTACCTTTAAAAAGTTCTGATAAAATGATGGCTCACATTGATTCTTATCTATCTCTTAATGCTGACTTGCTAAAACAGATAGAACACTTCTTTGCACACTACAAAGATATGGAAAAAGAGGACGGAAAGTGGGTTAAAATTCTAGGATGGGGTAGTTCTGATGAGGCGCATCATATTATCGAAAGTTGTTTACGAAAGTATGGTGTACAAAAATTTGTATAATTTTAGATGATTTGTAATGTCTTTAGAAGTTGTAAGTGCAAAAAGATTGCAGGAATTAATAGCAGAGTCGATAGGTGTGATACAGAGGTTTCTTTGAAGTAAATAATGTTATAAAGGAGTTGGAACAACTCGATAATAAAATACAATCTCAAGATTTATGGAGTGATGCTAAAGTAGCTTCTTCGTTATTGAAAAGGCGGAGTGTTCTCAGCGAGTATGTGAATAATTATAAAAGCATAGTAGACGAGTTTCAGGTACTAGTTGAGCTTGCTAATGAATCTGGTGAAGATGAAGTGGATACAAAAATTTATGAAGAACTGCATAGGATACAAAAATTTGCTCGTGATATAGAAATTGCTACTTTATTTAGAGAGGAGCAGGACTACGGTAGCTGCATACTAGAGCTGCATTCTGGAGCAGGTGGTACAGAAAGTGATGATTGGGCGGAAATGTTATTAAGGATGTATTCAAGATGGGCAGAAAATAAACATTATTCTATTACAGTCTCTTACATGTTGCATGGAGAGGAAGCTGGAATAAAGTCTGCAACATTGAAAATAGAAGGTAAGATGGTTTATGGTTTGCTTAAGACGGAGAGTGGTATTCATAGATTAGTAAGAATTTCCCCTTTTAATAAGGAGAGAAAAAGACATACTAGTTTTGCTAGTGTTAGCGTAGTGCCTTTAGTTGACGATGATTTTAGCATAGATATCAATGAATCTGACTTGCGGATCGATACTTATAGATCATCCGGAGCAGGGGGGCAACATGTCAATACAACAGATAGTGCTGTTAGAGTAGTGCATATTCCAAGTGGAATTACGGTGCAATGTCAAAATAATAGATCTCAGCATAAAAATAAGGAAGAGTGTATGCGAATGTTAAGATCTAAATTATATGCATTAGAACTCAAACGTAGAAATGAAGCAAAGAGTAATATGGAAGGAGAAAAGTTGCAGATAGGTTGGGGTTCACAAATACGTTCTTATGTTCTACATCCATATCAGATGGTTAAGGATTTGAGAACTAACTATAGTGAAGGGAATGCACAGAAAGTGCTTGATGGTGATATAGATGATTTCATAAAGCACACTTTACGCTACACACTTTCTAATGAAGAAGGATGAAGGAAATGGAACGCGATAATAGTCAATTATAAAGTAATAGGATGGGAATGCTAATATTTTACTAAAAAAGAGAAGGCGTTCGTATCATTTGATTTTCTTACCGTTTATTTCAGCTATCGACTCTCTCATTTCATCTGCGTCGTTGATGATTGTATAATGTCTAGAGGAAAGACCAGAATCATCTAGCTCGCACAGTCCTATACTTTCTCCTTGCATGACTATACCTTTCCAAAAATTCTCATAATTCAGTAAAAAAAGCGGTTTTGAGTGCAAGCCTAGCTTTTTAGCTACTACAATCTCAAAAAACTCGTCCAAAGTACCGTATCCTCCCGGAAGAGTAAGAAATGCGTCTGATTTTTCTATCATTAAGTGTTTTCTCGAAAAGAGACAAGGAGTCAAAATCGATTCTGAGACGCCAGTATGTCTTTCGGATTCTATAAGAGATATTTCTGGAAAAATCCCTATTACTCTACCACCAAGGCTAAGAGCTGTATCTGCAAGAATTCCCATGAGCCCTTTGTTACCACCACCATAAATTATAGTGATATCAAGCTCGCAAAGGTGTTTGGCAACTTGAATTGCCAAATTCGTAAAATTTTGTGTTCCATTCTTTGCTCCACAAAAAACTCCTATACTTTTTATCATGCTTATATGAATTGAAAGATACTTTTGTGAATTGTATTCTGTGCAACAGAAAAGTGCAACAAAATGTATGGTAGCGGTGGTAATATAGTTGCGAAATATTAAATAAATATTATAAAAATCCCATTGTCTTAAGTTCCTGAAGCAACTCGCTTTCATTGTACATTATAGGGACATTCATTTCCTTTATCTTTTCTAAATATTCACTTCTTTTAGCATGACATCCTCCAACAAATGCTAATACTGGTATTTTAGCAGCAAGAGCTGCACTGATACCTGGAACACTATCTTCTATGACGACGCAGTATTGTGGTGCTGTATTACATTGCTCCACAGCATGCAAAAACAAATCTGGAAAAGGCTTAGGTCTGCCAACATCATTTGCTGTAAAGATTTTATTTTTATCAAAAAATTCACTCTGCTCTGTCTTTTTTAATATTTTCTCAATTATATTTGAATTATTATTAGAGGCAATGCATTTTTTAGTATTTTTCTGATGCAGTGCTTTTATTACATTTAATATCAGTGGTTGCGCTTCTTCAGTTACTGCTTTATTCATTTCATTTAGCCATTCTTTTGTAAAATGTTCTGGTAATGATAATCCATGCTCCTCTAATAAAACTATTACGCTTTGAAAATGTTGTCCGAAAAGGCTACCTAATATCTGCCTTGCTTGGGCATTTTTTATATCATCAAAAGGAAGGTTTTCAAGTTTTTGTTGATTGATTTTGGCTACTACTATCTCGCTATTAACTATCACTCCGTCAAAATCAAATATTACTACTTTATTCATTTTATCTTTATAATTTGTAATAACCTTTAATTGTCTTTTGCTATTTTCATAATGTCAAGATATAAATTAATACTAATTTGATATCTGAGAGATAACTAAATTGAGTATATGATTTTTACATTGCATATGTTATACTCCACTAAAATTAATTCTTAAACCGTGAATCCGGTATACGTTTTCGATTGCATAGCAGTATTCGTTATAGTAGTTTCTGTATTTGCTGGGTGGAGTCGTGGCTTTATAGCTTCTGCCTTAAGTTTTGCAGGATGGTTTTTATCAATATTTTTAACTTATATAGGTTATCCATTTATTGAGCCATTTTTAAGAGAAAGGTTTCATTCTGATGTAGTAGTGTTTGCGATAGGTTATGTTGGGACGCTTTTTGGGTTATTGGTAGTTATAGGGCTGTTTAATTTATTCGTGGTTAGTGCCTTAAAGCCTATTGTAGGAAATATACTTGACAAGTCATTAGGATTAGTATTTGGAATTGGGCGAGGGATAGCTATATGTATGGTTGGATTAATTATGGTGTACGCTGTATATGCTGCCTATTCGAAGAAAGAATATCATATAGCTAAAGGGGAGATGTCAGAATTTCTTAATATAAGTAATGTCTTTTTTATAGTAGATAAATCACATGATATAGTGTTTTTCATGATGCCGAATCAGATGGCTGACGATATATTAAAAATTGGAGTTCAAAAAGATGATATATAAGTTCAACATATCTAGAAATAGAAAAGCGTATCACGATTATGTTGTAGATGGAACTTATGAAGCTGGTATAGTGTTACGCGGCAGTGAGGTAAAATCATTGCGTAAAAATAAGACTTCACTGAGTGAGTCATATGGTGGACTGATAAAAGGAGAATTGTTCTTGTTGAATCTATATATACCTCAGTATGAGTGTTCAACCGCTTTCTTAGTAGATTCCAGACGACCAAAAAAACTATTACTGCATAAGAGAGAAATTAATCGCATTATAGGTAAAATGAAAAAAAATCACATTACCGTTATACCGTTAGAAATGTATTTAGACAAGAAAAGCTTAGTAAAGGTCACGATAGGGATATGTAAGGGAAAAACGAATTACGATAAAAGAGAATCTATAAAAAAACGAGATATCGAGAGGGAGATGAGGAGAAATCCAGAATAGAACTAAGTAATAATGTTTATTAATAAATTTGCTAATAATTTTTTATTATACTTTATTTAAAAGTCATTTCTTTACAAAAATATTATAGTGTCTTATATTTCGTTTTTTTACCAAAGATAATAAATTTTATATTTATAATATTATTTTATTAATAAAATATTTCTTTAAGATATAACCCATGAGATGGTGCCATTACGTGGCATTCTTTTCTCGATTTATCTTCTAAAATGGTGGCTAATTTTTTTATATCCCATTTTCCACTTCCTATACAAAATAATCCTCCTACTAGTAGCCTTACCTGATTGTGTAGAAAAGATTTTGCTCCAAATTCTATATTAATGATTTTACCTAGAGGGAATTTGGGTTCAGAAATATTGATGTAATCAATAGTCTTTACTGGTGACTTTGCCTGACATTTTGGAGAGCGGAATGCTGTAAAATCATGTGTACCTATAAATATGGTAGTAGCCTCTTTCATTGCTGGTATATTTAATTCTAGATTGAAAATATGCCATACCTTATCATGAAATAGAGTAGTAGGAGCATTGCGATTTAGTATATTATATGAGTATATGCGTTGTTTGGCAGAGAATCTTGCATCAAAAGTACGTTCGACGTTTTCTATATCAAGTATAACTATGCCGGTATCTTTCAGAAAATGATTGAAAGTTGTACAAATTTTCTTGGATTCTAAGAGTATATCAGTATCAAAATGTGCTACTTGATTAAGAGCGTGTACTCCACTATCGGTACGTCCAGCGACAAATAGTGATATATTTTTATGAAGAATAGTAGAGAAAATTTCTTCTAATTTCTGTTGTACGCTGATGCCATGATGAAATGGCTGTTTTTGCCATCCTATGAATCTGGAACCGTCATATTCCAACCTTACCTTATATCTATATAGCATATGTATTGTAGAGATATTTTTAGAGATCTAATTTTAAGTATGAATATATATACTTTTTGCTTATTTTTTTATATAAATTTTTAGTGTTTTTCTTTATAAATAGAAAGATCGTGTCGTTCATATATGAATATCTGTCAAAATAGATAAGATAAAAAAATCATTAAATATGAGAAGATTTTTTGATTGCTATTCGATGGAGTCAATTATTTTATAGAGCGAAAATGTGTCCTTTCTACTTTATGATTAATAATATTATTATTTATACTTAGTATTTATCTAAATAACAGATAAACAAGTTGATAAAAAATTGTGATATCCTAATTTAATCTTACTATTTATTGAAGGAGAACACGGATAGCTGTATTTCCTCGGAATTTTGTTGATATTGCACCGTATTTTAATATCTCATAAAGCTTCTTTGCAATAGCGAAATGTCTAAGCTTAGTGAATTGACTGGTCGATTAGAGAACGTTGAAGAATGAAAAAAAAGAGCATAGATAAAACGATAGATTTTCCTTTTACGTTATCAGTCCACCTCAAAAGTAAGAAAATTATTGAGAGTATTGCTTGTGATAGAGAGTTTTATAGTGCAATCTTTTATGCTTACTAACAAAGAAAAAAATAGTAAAAGTAAAATTTCCATACCAAAACTTGTATATATTTATTTTATAGGAATTACACGCATATTACCATTACCTGAGATGAGGACATATACATCTTGACCTACTAGAAGAGATTTATCTTCTTTCTGCACTACTACTACTAAGCCTGTTGATTTGATAGCATTTACAGTATTAAGAAATGCAGCACCCCTCATTGTATCAGCATCTTGATTCAGATTTGATGTATCAATCTTTATAACATATTCACTTCCGCTATTATTTTTTGCCGTTTCTGAAGCTGCATATCCAACCGTGCCTCCTATTATTGCTCCAAGTATCGTACTTTCTGCGCTATGTCCAATGCCAGCTCCAGCGATACTACCTATAGCAGCACCTCCAGCAACAGCGCTACCACTATTATTTTTATCACTTTCTATTGCGATTTTTCTTACAGATACAACTTTTCCAAGTACAGCTATCCCACCTTCATAGGAATTTTGATAAACGTCTATAGCACTCTGATTTGAGCAACTTACGAGAATAATACTCAATATTGGTAGAAGACGAGAAAATATAGAAAAGAGCACGAGAAATTCATAATAAATAGATGTACAACGATCAAAGATATATCTGAAATAGTTTATGTCAAGATTGTATCCAAAAAATTTATAACATATCTATGCCTTTCCTCTTAAAAGAGATTATTAAAATTTATAAATATTAAAATAATAGCTCAATATCATCGATTATCTGCATACTGATGTTCTGAATCCATCTTCCATCTGTTAATTATTGTTTCTATCTCTGAGAATCACATCCATATCACCATAAGAATTGATGAGGACATATACATCCGTACCTATCGGAAGAAATCCGCCTCTTATTTGTGTCACTACTGCTAAACCAGTTGATTTAATAGCATCTAAAGTGTCAAGAAATGCAGGTGTTTTCTCATATTTCTTCAGATGTGATGTATTAATTTTTGATGCATCAACTTTTATCACATATTCAAATCCCATTCTATCATAACCCATAACCGCTTTTGTTACAGACATAATTTTTCCAGATACAGCAAACCTACTATCTCCCCAACTTGATCGATCAGCAGTGTACACAAAATCTGTGGCATCAAAAGGTACTTGAACATTCTGCTCTGAGCAACTCACGAGGATAATACTCAATATGGGTAAAAGACGAGCAAATATAGAAAACAGCATGACGTTAATAGTAAACAAAAATACAATCGCTAATTCTGTATCTTAAATATGAATTCATGTCAATATTGCATATGATCGGATTATCCACATATTGATGTTCTGAACCTATTCCCCATCCTTTAATTATTGTTTCTACTCTCCATCTTTTTTCATTTAGATATTCTAAGAGTTTAGAATGTACTCATATGCCTTTCTTAAAAAGAGTCATCCAATCTCATAACTTAGCGATATCATTCAATCTCGCAGCTTGGTGATATCATTCAACCTCATAACTTGATTTATTAAATAGTGTTACCGATTATCTGCATACTGATGTTCTGAATCCATCTTCCATCTTTTAATTATTGTATCTACTTCTCCATCTTCTTTCATTTTTAAAAGAACGGTATTTAATTCTTTTATGAATTTATCATCATTCTTCGTTACCATAACATATTCATGTTTTGTATTTGGTATGCTTTCGTAGTATAACCAATAACTGCGTCTAGATATTCTATAAGCAGTGTGTAGATTAGTAACAATCATTTGAATTTTTTCATCTTCCAATTCTTCAGCAGAGATTCTTAGATTGCCTTTTTTTGTAATGATAGAGTCGTGAAAGTTTTCTTTAGTCCACTTTTCATATATTACGCCCTCTTGAGTAGAGATATTTCTTCCAATAAAGGAATTCCCATCATCTAGTGATATACCTTTTTTTAGTACTACTCCTATCTGTCCAGACATATAAGAAATGGAATGTGATGTCGCATTTGCTTGAGCATCTTCTTGATTGATAGCGCCAATAGCTACATCAACTTTTCCTGATTTTATAAGTGAAAACATATTATTGAAAGTACCAGCATCTTTTATGACTACGGTCTTACCCATTTTTCTTGCTGCCACTGTAATTAATTCTATATCAAACCCCCTTAATTGCCCATATTCCATAAATGTAAAAGGAGGTAAGTGAGATGATACAGCGACTAATATTGTGTCATCATCACGACTGTTACAACTCACGATGAAAAGTGGAATAATTGCTAATAATGTAAATAGTCTTAAAATTCTACTCATTGGAAGTGGTAAAGCTCAAATTACTAGGAAATGGTACTAAAAAATGCATTTTTATTCAATAAGCACAGAAGGGTGTTATCTTTGGAATATCTTTAATAAAGAATCTTGAGTTACTTTAAGGTATGTCGGGCGACCATGATTGCATTGTGAAGTGAAGTCATATTTTTCCATTTCTCGTAATAATATATACATCTCTTCCTTAGATAATTTTTTCCCTTTTAGTATACTGCTATGGCATGCAACTTCATTATATACTTCTATAATAGCGTTTTCTTGAATTTCCCCTATAAGTTCTGAATTCTGAGCGATATGATTTAAAATTTGAATTACTTTTTTACATGGAGAAATACTTGGTAATATTTGTAGGAAAATCGGTATACCAATAATATGTATTACGTCTTGTATAATGCTTACCTTAATTCCGAATTTTAATAAAGTGTCGTGTTGTTCCATTATAATAGCAGCTTCAGAGCCCGATATATCAGTAGAAAATGGTAGTAGTAAATTTTGCATTTCCAATTTTTCTTTATAAGATAGTGCTTCTTTCATTTTTTCTAACATTATTCTTTCATGTGATGCGTGTTGCTCTATAACAAATAAATCATTCGTATCTGGATTATGAGAGATTATGAATAGATTTGATATCTGACATATAGGATTACCGAAATAGTACTTTTTTTCATTTAATTGTAATTTAGAAATTTTCTGTTCAGGTGGCTTATCAATTACTGTATGTTTGGGAGTTTTTTCAGAAAATTGTCCTGACATATCGTTATCATTTTCTTTGCTACGATATCCATATGTATCGTAAGCTTCATATTCTCTACTTATGTAATGAGATGCGTTATGATTTGAGTACAGAAGACTTTCGGTAAGAGAATTAGTAATATGACAAGAGGATAATGCTTCACGTATTGAATTGATTACGGAATTTTTTATCAAGGTAATATTGCTGAATTTTACCTCTATCTTATGAGGGTGTATATTAACGTCTACATATTCTGGTAGAATTTCGATAAACAATATTGCCACCGGCTTTACGTTATGTGATATTAAGCCATTATATGCAGCTTTGATGAAACCAATTATACTATAGTCGTGAACTAATCTTCCATTTATAAATATGATGGATTTCTGTTTTCTTATCGGAGGGGTATAAGTAGGTATAGTAGTATATCCGCTTATCTTTATTTCTTTCGAAAATCCAACGTATGAAATTGTAGCAATATTATTAGCGAATTCAGTACCAAATATATTAATTATTCTATGTTTTAAAATATCATTACCAGATTGTGCATTAGTCGTGTCGAATAGTAATTTTGAGTCAGAAAGTAATTTAAAATTGCAATTCTGATATGCAAGAGCTATAGAGTGCATAAATTGCACTATGTTATGTAATTCGATATTATTATTTTTGAGAAAACGTAATTTGTTAGGTGTGGATGCAAATAATCCTTTCACCTCTATTGTAGTGCCATTTGCTCTACTCTTAGGAAGTGCAAGATCTAATATTTTTTCTTGTGCTTTGGTTGTGATAGGGATGTTATTGAGTAGTATATCTTTTTCATCCGATAGTGAAGATAATGATAGTTCCCAAGCATGACTTTCTTCTATAGTTTTTGTAATTATTGTTACGTCAGCTACTGCTAATATAGAAGCTAAAGCTTCTCCTCTAAATCCAAGATACTGTATATTATAGATACTCTCATCTTGTAATTTCGAAGTAGCATGTCTGACAAAAGCCATACACAATTCATCTTTTTCAATACCGTACCCATTATCAGAAACCGATATAAAAGATTTACCTGCATCTTTGACCGAGACAGTGATTTCCGTAGCTTTAGAGTCTATAGAATTTTCTATAAGTTCTTTTATAACTGATAGCGGATTTTCTATCACTTCACCCGCCGCAATTTTACTAATAGATTGTGGGGAAAGTATTTTAATTTTTTTACTCAAAGAATCAGTGATTTTACGTTAGATTAAGCACTTCGAAGTCTAGATATAAAGATTGCTAATTAGAAGATAGAACATAATTTTTTTAAAAAACTTAAGAGAGAAATTTCTCTACTTTGAAATTACCACCAATTACATTTAAAATTGCTATCAACTCGTTTTGATTTGAAAATAAAATCGCTTTTTCAGTATAATCTCCAACTAGTGGCGATATTGTAGCTGGAGGATGATATATTGATCGTATATTAGTGCAATCGAGATGAGAAATATCTGAATTTCCCTCATACATATAGTGAGAAAAATGATTAAATAGGGTGTGTGCAGGTATAAGTCTTTCATAGAGTAAACGTAAACCATACTCTATGAGTTCCTCATCCAATGCAGTATTCTTCATATTGCGCCATAGCTCATGGATGAACTTTTGAGATATTGTATCATTCGCATTAAACACACCTATTCCAGTTCTACGTAGGGTATGTATGTTACCGTAAGTATTTAATTTCCTAGCTATTTCTCTTGCAAAAGAACGTATGTAATATCCACTTCCACATTCTACTTTAAATTTTGATTTTGTTTGTGTGATGGCTCCTTCATATTTTATATCGTAGCATTGAACAAGTCTCGGTTTTTTTATGATTTTTTCGCCATTTCTAGCTTTTTGATATAATCTAACTCCATCTACCCTAACTGCTGAGAAATCAGGGGGGATTTGAGAGACGACACCTTTAAACGATGGTAAGATTTCTAATATTTCTCTATCGCTGGGAATTTGCTCGCAAAATCTTATTACTTTGCCGGTAGCATCGTCGGTATCCATTTCTTTTTGCCACTCTACAGTACAATCATAAGATTTTCTGAAGGAATGACAGTATTCTAGAAGTTTGGTAGCTCTTCCTATAGCGACAAGTAGTACACCAGAAGCTAGAGGATCCAGCGTTCCACTGTGACCAATTTTTAATTTTATTGGTATACACAGACTTTCTACTAATCTTCTTAGAGGGTACAAAGCACCATGGGAAGAAAAGCCCTCTGCCTTATCTAAAAACAAAAAACATCCCCTAGTAAAAAAGCTTTTTAAAAGTTCTCTTGTAGCAGTCACGACTATCCTTTTTTACCATATACAGTGAGAATACGTAAATTTTTAAGCGAGGAGACCGTTATTCCACTCGGTAGCACTATATCAGATGAATATCTTACATCTCCTACTTCCATACCAGTAACGCTTAATGAAACATAACTCGGAATATCACTTGAGTTGCAATAACAATCTATAGTCCTAAGGTGAAGATATGGAAAACCACCTTTTTTGATTCCGGGTGAAAGCAGATGATCCATGACCTTTATATTTAGTGGCACCTTTACCTTTTCTCCATCTGAAAATTTCTGCATTTCTAGAGAAATAATGCGTCCTGTAACTGGGTGTTTATGTACGCATTTAATTACAGACTTTAAAATCTGTTCAGAACCGTCTACCTTGATATACAAGATTCTAGAATCTAAGAGCTTCTTGCTAACCGCCAACTCTAATTCTTTTTGTGGAATGGAAAACAGCAGAGTTTCGGCTTTTTTTGTGTATATCGCTATGGGGATTGCACCTTCATTACGCAATTTTCTAGCGCTAGAAGTTCCTGTAATCTCACGTTTTTGACCTATCAACACGCAAGGTTGGTGATATTGCTCGTTTACAGCAAGATGAGAGCTCTCATGCATCTTTTATACAATAATCTGTTATAGTACACGCATATTACTAATATAATATTGCGCACCGTACAAAGTATGGGTACAATCTAGTACATCAGCAGTGGTTTTTCAAGCTCTTGTCATACATAAAGTGCTTGCTTGAGCGGAAGTATCTTTTTATGCTACTCTTCATTGGTAGTGTGTTGCTTCCGGAGTATTCATTTGCGGAAACTTTACCGCTCTATTCAAAATGCATTTTTGGATACGATAATAAGGCTGTACCGCAGGAAAGTGTGATAGTAACTCCACATGGATGTCAGAGTTTCTGTGATAGTAATTGCAGTATTTTTAATAAAGACGTAGATCCTCAAAATTTTTCTGCATGCTATTCATATTGCGTTCAGGGTTTACCGTACACCGGAAATCCTATAATTCAAGTCGCAACTTCTACTACAATATCGAATAGTAGCACGACATGTGCAACACAGTCTAATAGTGGTAATGTCGATTGCAGTAATATTGGAGCGCAAACTGTAAGTAAATACTATTATGGTGATGCTATTTCTGCTATAGGATGTCCTGGAGCAATCTTAGCAACTCCAGAAAGTTATACTCCATCCATACAGCAAGCAAGTGGTACATTTTCGTACTCTCAAGGTGCTAAATATAGCGAAATGGAAATTAGCATTTCATTCGAAACAGAGAATGCTGTTTGTCCAAATGGAAATTTATACGTTACATTAACACCGGTAATGTCAAATTTATTTCAAAGAGCTCCGGAGGGGGTTGTTGGTGGAAATGCTGCAGAAAATGCACTCAATAACGACATATATAATAAAAAATTAAATTTTAGTTTTGCAGCTAATGCAATTAATGCTGTTGCTAATTTTGGTACTACATCGAGTGATACGAGTGCAATGGGAGAATGGTGTCCCGATATCGATAATTTTGAGTCATGCTGGAATAATCAGTCCGGCAATAATAGCTATACATCTAATAGTGCGAGTGCAGATACTATACAGCAGAGTATGATGCATCCATGTTTTGCTGGATTTTTAAGTGCTCAAGCAAATATAAAGGGAGGTAATTCAATTATGGGTACAGGCAATTTAGTGGAGTACCTATACAATGTTGATCTAAGTTATATATACGGTAGCGATCATTATAATCCACAGTCTGATGCTAAAGCTGATCTCACTACAATAATATCTTATGTCAATAATAACAGCATGGCTAATGGCTCAAATCCTATAGTAGGGTGCTTTCCACAATGGAGATTAAATGGTCCTCCCGTTCCAATAGCAAGAAGTATGAGTGAAGAGCCAATATCATTACAAGTTGGAGATAGTTTTTCTATAACTTGGGGAGGCGACGTATTTGTGACTACAGTACTCTATAATTCAAACGGATTGTTAATGCCGATTTCTAAATTAAGTACTACTTCAACAAGCGACTCGGATATGCACTTGAATATGGGTCCTGCTGATAATGCTATGAGTTCTGATATTACTCGTAAAAGTGGTATTACAGATTTGAGAGATCTTACACATCTTGTCATGAATGGAAGTTCTTTGAAAGCTGATGTTGAGTTGAGTTACGAAGCGGCATCTACTTCGTCATGTACACCTCCAGCTCTGAAATTTACAATTACAGAGCTGCTAAATGCCTTAACAGGACTCACGATAGTATCTAATAGTGGTGATGTTTTCTTGCAAATGCCTCATTTTACTACAGGTAATGAAGGCGATTGTGGTAGTTATAGATATTGTCAAAGAGATAGTGGTAGTAGGGTGTTTGAATTTTGTACCAAATCAAGTAAGCCTATAATAGGACTATATGGGAATGTTCAGCAGAATGGTATAAAGATACAACCTAGTACTAAATCACAGGATAGAAAAGAGAAAAGAGGGCATCTATTTAAATGTAAACATGTATTAGATCCTGGCTTACCTGTATATACCTTTAGTGGGCAAATTGATACTGCGTTAGGGGCTTCTTCTATACAAATGCCACTTACTTATTTTGATAATAATAGCGACTTGGTTTTGCCATCGAATTTCCATCCTTCTTCGAGTGCAAATAAAGCGCCCAATCAATGTTATTCCTCTTCTAATTCATCAGGATATTTAGGTTTTTCTGGTGGATATCAAGCTACTATTCAATGGTGTGGCAATCGTCAAATTAATGGACAAGGATTACAGATAGCGATAGCAGATCCAAGTGTGCCTTTAGATTCATTGACGTGGCATACCTTACGTCCAGGTGCAAGTGGTAATAACTCGTCATCTAATGCTACAAACACCATTTCTATAGGAGGGGAAGAGCCTGACTTTATAATAACTGGCGTTAAAAACAATATGGTAACAATTGGAACTGAAAAAGGGACTTTCAAAGAAACGGGGACTTTAGAGCAAGATATCGATTATAATATATATTTTAGATTGGAGCCTGATTTATTTCATGTTACACGTAATAAGTATGGATATATTACTTACCCTCCAGTAGGTCAATATAAGTTTGGAGTATCCCAAAGATATCGTGGAGTCGCTACTTTGACTAGTGGAAACGCACCTCAAAATATATCATGGCCTCAAGCTGTAATTCAGAAGTTTCTCACTTTAATGTTTGGAAGTAATATTTGTTCCGTTACACAAAATACTCAAGTAAAGGATAACGATACTGGAGTTGTTTGGATTGTAATGAATGAAGCTAGTACAATAATTTCTCGGTATGTTTCGGTTATTATAGCGATTGCAATATTTGGTGCCGGAATAGGTTTTTTAGCGGGAGTTACTAAAGTTTCATTTTCTGAAGTGATAGCAGTTATAGCTAGGTTAATAATTGTTATGCTTTTAGTACAGCCTAATACTGTACAGCAAAGCATTGCACAGTATAGTTCTTCCAAGAATTTTACATTAAATGAACTGATAGCGAAAACTAGTATATGTAGTGGATTAATAGCAGCTAGTTATGTTACTCCAAGCATTAAATCTGATGGTAATGGAAATTATCAATACGAACCTTCTTTAAATGGAATATTCGAAGTTACCCTTGAAACGTGGTATGTACTTGTCTCGAGCAATACTTGGGTTAAAGTATGGTCATTAGTCGGTGTTGGTTTATGTGGCATAATGTTTGCAGGTATAATAATTACCGGTCTCGTATATTCTCTATTTTTAGTATGTATAACTATGCTTATGTACATCTATCTTGTAATAGGTATTGCAGTTGTTACTATTCCTATGCCACTTTTTGCTATTTGCTTGTTATTTTCATCTACAAGACCAATGGCGTATCAATATGGGAAAAAATTTATATGTTTTGCTTTATATGATGTTGCACTATCAGCCGGAGTTACATTGATAGATGTTGTAATTACTTCGATAGTACTTTCAACATTGTCATTTACAGTATGTGATGCGATATATGTGTTAAAAATACTTGGTATTCCGTTCCATATTAGTTCATGGGTTCCTTTAATTACTACTCATTCTCCACCTTCGGCTTCTACACTTTTACCAATTTCTGCTATGCAAGGGGGGTTGGCATTGTCTGCAGTAGGGTATGTAGGTGTGGGATTTGTGAAAAATTTATTATCTGTTATTGATAAAATAGTAGATCCAAATGGTGGTACTAGCGGTATGATTGTAGGAAGTGTGAACAAAATACAAAGTCAGGTCAAAGAAAGTGTTGGTATTAAATAGTAATCGATATAAGTATTTATTTTTATATATATTTTACATAGATATTGCGGACATGTTAAATATAATGTACACTCCCATACTGGAATGCTATTAACTTGTTGAAAGAAGTAATGAAGCGTATTTTTGTCTTGTGTACGTTGTTATGTATAGGGGTTTTATGTTGTAATACTTTCGCATTTTCGGCTCAAAATATACTTCAAGTCGTAGCTTTTGATGATGTATATAACGAACTTAATAGCAATAAAGAAAGAAAATTTATTGTATTCTTCACTTCATGGTGTGGTCATTGTAAAGACAAGCTTCCTGCAGTAATTAGTGCTATTGGCAAGATAGATGAAAAGTTTTACTTCATATCACTCGATGAAAATATTGAATATGCTGAGAATTTTCTTAAATCTTTGGAGATCAAAAAAGGCAAGAATATGAAATTTTTTATCTTTGATAATGAGGATAGCATAGCTAAATTTGTTTATCAGTTCACACCTACATATTCAGGTTCTGTTCCCTATCTCATAGTGCTTAATAGTGCTAATTCGCCTACATACGAGGGTGGGTTGTCAATAGAACATGTTATCGATGTTCTGAAGAGAAAAAGATAACACTACCATAATTTTTTATGCAATGTGAAGTTACCATCTTCATGATCTGATATTGAATATCCAGCATCTTCTATTTGGGATTTTATATTATCTCCCTGTTCCCAAAGCTTATTGTTCCTCAGAGTTTGTCGTGTTTGTGCTAATTTTATTAGCTCTTCGCAACTCGTTCCTTTTGTATCTTCAATTTTTTCTACGAATATTTTTATTTTTGAGAATTCCATAATATTAAATCCTAGTAAAATTAGTGATGAAAAGAAATCGATACATTCCTCAATACATATTGATGAAGTGCGTATTTTTTTAGATAACGAAGTGCTTTCCTGCTGTATATAAGATATTGCAAGTGATGAATTTATATCATCGCATAATGCTTTTAATACATCTTTATACTTGCCCGATGTAGTATTGTTTTTTCTCAATTCTTTGAGATTTATGTTTTCAAGATTATAAGCATATTTTTTAAAATGTTCCTGTATCATTTCGTTATCTAGTAATAGATCTACTACTACCGAAATTTTATATATACTTCTAAAAGCATTTTTAACAGCTGTAGAATTGTAATCTAGAGGCTTCCTATAATTTGTCGATAAGTAGAAAAATCTTATTACATTTCCAAATATTATTGGTAACTCTATGTTATCTAGGGATATTATATTACCAAGACTTTTGCTCATTTTTTCGCCTTTTACTGTGATAAATCCATTATGAAGCCAATATTTAGCATATTGTTCATCGTAATTGAGGCATTTTGCTTGAGCTAATTCATTTTCGTGATGCGGGAATAGTAAGTCTATTCCACCACCATGTATATCAAATGAGTTGCTTAAGTATTTTCTGCTCATTGCTACACATTCCGTATGCCATCCCGGTCTACCTCTACCCCAGGGGCTATCAAATGAATATTTCTCTTCTCCGATTTTTTCGTTTTTCCAAAGAGCGAAGTCAACAATATCTTTTTTCTGTGCTATAAACTGTTTTCTACTCCCGTGTACCATTTCTTCAATTTTTCTATGAGATAAAGAACCATATCGATTGTAAGAATTGACCTTAAAGAAAATTCCATCTTCGTTTTGATAAGCATATCCTTTATTTAGCAACTCTCGTATTACCTCAAACATCTCATGTAAATGTGAAGTAGCATGAGGTTCATGTTCAGGTTCCAGACAATGCAATCTTTTGAGAGAGTGTTTATATTCTTTTTTTATTTTTTCCGTTAAATCAGACGTTGAGATACCTAATTCAATGGCTTTTAGTATAATCTTATCATCTATATCTGTAATATTTCTTACATATGTCACGTTAGGATATAGGGATAGGAGCACTCTGAAAAGTAGATCGTACACTACTGCAGATCTAAGATTTCCTATGTGAGGAATATCGTATACTGTAGGGCCGCAAACATACATACTTATACGAGTTGGATCTAAAGGTATAAAAGATTCTAATTTGCCACTATGTGAATTGGTAAGTTTTAAGATCATTTCATTCGCTATATGTGTTGTGATTAAATGCTTAAATATGTAATATACAGTATAGATGCTAGTCGAATTAGAGTCTACGGTTAGATGTTTAGCGGAAAAATTTTAAAATTTGTGATATTCTTTACGCTGTATTCCTATGCAACATGTTTTGCGGATATTAATATATGCGTAATAGATGGTGAGGATATTAGTGTAAAGTTAGCGGATTTTATAGAGCTAAGTGCCAAAAAAAATACTTTAAATAAAAATAAAGTGATGGAAAAATATAATGTTGTGCATTTAAAATCTAAAATAGAGCTAAAAAAGCGTGATGATTGTTCATTATTCATAGGTTCTGAGAACGAAAACACTTCTGTGTACACAAATAAGAATATGCTTTATTTGGAGAAATTGCTTATTATAAAGTATGATGATTCCATTGCTTTTAATATTGACGGCTTAAAAGAAGCTAATATCTTATATAATTCGGAAGAAGTAGTTGATAATTTGACTTTATCTAATATTCAATATGGCACCGTCACTAGAGTTACAACTCATAATGCTTTGGAAAGAGTTTGTAAAAAAAGTGGTGAAATTGCCTTGATTATGCTAAATATACCACTAAGAGAGCTTCAGAAGGTCTTTAGAACTTGTTCGCTTACTATAGTGGATTACAATTCTTCTAACGATGCAGCTTATCAAACTTTAGACGGAGGAACATTTGTAAATAATCCTTTTAGTAGAAAAGTGCTTTCACATCCTGTTTATATGTTTGCAAAAGATAAGAAGTTAGCCGATTATATTATGAGTATTATAAAGACTAATGGTAGTATCGGTGAATATATGAGAAACATGTACTCTATTGAATTGAGTAGTGGAACTTTTTAGTTAATGAATTGCTTAACGATGTATAAATTTGAAAATTGTTTTATGACGAAATGAATTACAAAGATATTAGAAATGTAGCTGTGATAGCACACGTTGATCATGGTAAAACCACTTTAGTGAGTGGATTGTTGGTACAAAGTGGTATGGATGGTGTAGTTGTTGATCATAATGACTTAGAGAAAGAAAGGGGTATTACAATACTTTCTAAATGCACTTCCCTCATTTTTAACGGGATAAAATACAATTTGATAGATACTCCGGGACATGCCGATTTTGGTGGCGAGGTAGAGCGTGTATTATCAGTAGTTGAAGGTGTGATTTTGCTTGTCGATTCTTCTGAGGGAGCAATGCCGCAAACAAAATTTGTACTTTCAAAAGCACTGAAAGTAGGGTTGAAGCCTATTGTTGTTGTAAATAAAATCGATAGACCAGATAAAAGAATAGATGGAGTATTAGACGAAATAGTAGAGCTATTTATGGCTTTAGATGCTACCGATGAGCAACTAAATTTTCCGATATTATACGCTGCTGGGAGGGACGGTTGGGCTAGTTTAGATGTGAATAAGAAAACAAAAAATTTCGACGATCTATTTAACGTGATGAGAGATTATGTACCTCATCCAATAGTGGACGAATCTACAAAAGAATTCACTATGTCTTCTGTTATACTATCTTCGGATAAGTATCTTGGGAAGCTTATTATAGGAAAAGTGTATTCTGGAGTAGCATTAGTTGGAGCTACCTTGAAAAGCATAAGCTTGACTGGAGAGATAGTAGAAAATATCAAATTGCAGAAGCTATTTGAGTTTCATGGTTTAAGTAGAGTATCAGTAGACTCAGTAGTTGCAGGAGATATAGTTTGTATTGCAGGTGTACAGAAAACAACTATTTCAGATACTATATGCAGTATTAATCATATGAGCCCAATTGCTTCAATACCAGTAGATCCTCCTACTATGTCAGTTACAATATCTGTAAATGACTCACCGCTTGCTGGAACAGAGGGTAATAAATTAACTTCGCGTATGATTTTAGAGAGGTTAGAGAAAGAGGCAGAGACAAATGTTGCAATTAAGCTAGTAAATGAAGGAGGCGATAAATTTATACTATATTGTCGCGGAGAGTTGCAACTAAGTATTATTCTGGAAAATATGCGTCGCGAAGGTTTTGAAGTATCGGTGTCAAGACCAGAGGTAGTAATTCAGGAAAGTGAGGATGGTAAATTAGAGCCTATAGAAGAAGTTGTAATAGATGTAGAAGATGAATACACTGGTGTAGTAATAGAAAAGCTTTCTGTGAGAAAAGGTGAAGTACTAGAAATGAAAGCTGCTGGATATGGTAAAACTAGATTAATATTAAAGGTACCAACAAGAGGTTTAATAGGTTATCAAAGTGAATTTAGAAATGATACTAGAGGTACTGGTATCATGAATCACAGTTTTTTTGGATATGAAAAATTCAAGGGAAAAGTACCAGGTCGTAGGAATGGTGCCTTAATATCGATGATTAGTGGGGAAGCGGTAGCATTTGCTTTATGTAATCTAGAGGAAAGAGGTAGTTTATTTATAGGAGCTAAAGATAAAGTATATGAGGGAATGGTTATAGGTGAGTGTAATAGAGAAGGTGATCTCGATGTGAATCCTGTAAAAGGTAAGCAGTTAAGCAATGTGCGTGCTGCGGGTAGTGATGAAAATATAAGACTTACTCCAGCTAGAAGGATGAACTTAGAAGAATACCTTTCTTATATACAAGATGATGAGTTATTAGAAATTACCCCAGTTAATATAAGGATTAGAAAAAAAGAACTTATAGCAAGTAAAAGAAAGAGGAAATAGTAGAAAACATATATAGTATTTTTCTTTAGAAAATTCCGAACCATATCTCTATTTTGTTTGTACAGAAGCGTAAGGTATTATTTTTTAAAAATTGGTATGACTATTTCGTTTGTTTGAAACATTTTCGCTCTCATATATTTAAAGACGCTATCTCATGAGTACATCCAAAAACTGCAGTACATTCTATAATGAACATGCACTATTTAACTAACTGATATTGAGCGGTCTTTTAGTGATGATTTTTCTTGTTTTAAAAAGGGGGCATTTAGTGTACGTAACTCGTTTATTAAGTTAACTGCTTCTTTTATTATAATATCGCTAACTACATCAATACTTTGTGCGCTATCAACCAACATAATTTTTCTCATATTTCTATTTTTCTCATATATATCTAAAAAAGCAGCTCTAACTTTTGAATGAAAATCACATGCTTGCATATCATATACGCTTTTATGTGCGGCACTGAGAGCAATTCTTTTCATTGCTATTTCAGGTGCTAAATCTAATATTATAGTCAAATCTGGAATCAAATTTTCAGTAGAGTATTCTATTATTTTTGATATCACTTCTGAATCTCCTTTTTTTACAGTTACTTGATATGCGATAGAAGAATCAATATAGCGATCACATAATACTATTTTACCTTCTTTTAGGTGTTTCTTTATTACTTTTACATTTTCTCTTCTAGATGCACTTAACAAAAACATTTCAGTAATTGGATCTGAAACCATTTCGCTTAACATAACATCCCTTACTGCCTCTCCAATTTTTGTTCCTCCTGGTTCTTTTGTACTATAAACATCGAAATTGCATTCTTTTAAATTTTTAGAAAGTAAACGCAGTTGAGTAGATTTTCCTACTGCTTCTCCGCCTTCTATAGTAATAAAGCAACTCATAACGATGCAAAACAGATATCCTTACTAGGTAATAATATACTAGATAGTAACATATTAGACAGTAATATATTAGATAATAATTAATATATAAATCATAGTACAGTTGCTATTCTATGGCATTGATAACAATTTCAGCATTCTCCATAGAATTTTTATAAGAATTTCGATGCTACAATATTTAAGAATTTGCGCTAAGACTCCAAAAAATTATTGTTTCCTATACTAGTAAAATGTACAACTAATAGTACTGATCAAAAAATGACTAATATGATTCAAAAAAAGAAAGTTTCAAAATTTGTAAATGGTGCCACTCTACTCACAGATGTTCGTACGGATGTTCATAGTGTTGCTCTCTATATATTATTTAAAGTTGGGTCAAATAGTGAAGCTGTAGAAATTTCTGGAATATCGCATTTCATAGAACATATGCTTTTCAAGGGAACGGAGAAAAGAAATGCAAAAGAAATAGCTGAAGCTTGTGAAAGAATTGGAGCTTCGATCAATGCATATACGTCGCGTGAAGTAACAGTTTACCATGGTAAAGTACTGAAGGAGTATTTTTATACTTTAATGGAAGTATTTGCGGATATGTGTAAGAATTCTGTTTTTAACGAAGGGGAGGTAGAGAGAGAAAGAAATGTTATTAAGGAGGAGTTGAAAGAGTATGCTGATGATCCTAGTAGTATACTAGCGGAGGAGCTAGAAGCGATATGCTATAAAGGCACTAGTGCCGGGATGAAAGTTGGAGGAACTATAGAATCTGTCAATAGTATAAATCGAGATGCAATGCTATCATTCTTTGAAAAGCATTATGTGAATTCTCAGATGATTATAGGTATATCTGGTAATTTTGATGAAGAGAAGGCTATAGAAGAAGTTAGAAAGCTTTTTTGTGGCAATGTAGAGTGCATCACAAATTCGCTACATTCTATCAATAAAAACGTTATATCATCCCCAGAGCTGTATGTTGCACCGAATTTTTGTGGTGGGATGTCATCTATTTCAAAGGATGTAGAGCAGGTACATGTTGGATTAGCCTTACCTGCAGTATCATATTCGTGTGATAATTACTATACGCAGAGGATTGCAAATATAATATTAGGTGGTGGGATGTCTTCTAGATTATTTCACAGTATCAGAGAAAGGCTTGGTTTGGCTTATGCAATATACTCTTCTATACACTCTTACGCTCGTTATGGTTATCTTACGATCAGCAGTGTGACAAGTCCTGAGAATGCAAAGCAATTAGTGGAGCAATCTATATTCGAGATGAAAAAAATGGTAGAAGATGTAAATAGAGAAGAAATTGAAAAAGGTAAAAATAGAATACTATCTTCTATTATTATGTCATCAGAAAGTTCTTCTGCAAGAGCTTCTCATATGGTAACTGAATATGCTATGTTCGAGGGGGTTGTAGAGATAGATGATATCATAGCTAAAGTACAGAACATTTCGGTAGATGAGATAAAGAACGAACTAAATTCTTTAGTAAATAGTATCAATACTGGATATGCTCTTTCCATTGTCGGGAATATTTCTTCGCTAGATGTAAAAACGTTACTGAGCGTTTGAGTTAATTATAAAATTACCGTAAAGGCTAAAAAAAATATTATGTGAGTTCTTTTAGTTTTCTATAAAGTGTAACTCTATCTATTTTTGTGAGTTCTACTACTTTTGATAAGTTGTTAGGGTACATATTGATATGATGTTGAAAGTAAAGCTTTTCAAAATTCTTCTTAGCTTCTCTATAATTTTGCTTTAAAATTGTAGATAAGAATACATCTTCAGGCATTTTTAACGTACTACTTGACGACAAAGCTATTATTATTTCTTCTATCTTATGACGAAGCTCTCTGATGTTACCTAGCCAGCTACGATTTTGCATTTCTGATAATAATTTTTCATACTGTGAAAAATCGAAATTAGCATTATACTGCTCATTAAAATACTGCCAAAAGTACTGTATAAGCAGAAAGATGTCTGATTTTCTTGCTGATAATGATGGTATATGAATGCTAAATGTAGATAGTCTAGCATACAAATCTGGTAGCATATTATTTTTACATTCAGCTTCTGTACTTCTCGAATTACCTATTAATTTGATATTAATTTCTTCTTTATTCTCATTTTCACTCAAATACTGAGTATTGATAAAATCGAGTATTTTTTTCTGACATTCTAATGAAATCTTATCTATTTCTTCTATAATTAAGGTACCTCCGTTTGCTTTTTGTAAGGTTTCATAAAGCATTTTATCTGCGTCACTCTCAGAATGATTCAATATTCTCAGGTGATACAACTTATGATGTTCACAATCTGAAAGCATATGTATTAGTTGAGATATTAATGTTTTTCCTGTACCAATAGCACCGGTGATCATGAATCTCCCACTAGAATTTGCATGCCTATCTATTAATTTTTTTATTTTTATAATCTCCTTCGTATTTCCTATAAAGGAGTTTTCCGCTTCTCTTTTTCTTAAAAGCATATTTGTTCTAGCCAATTCTAGACTTTCAATTGCTCTTTTTACTGCTAATAATAACCTCTCTCTGCGAAAAGGTTTCTCTAAGAAATCATATGCTCCAAATTTCATTGCTAAAGCTGAAATTTCAGGGGATGCGTGACCGCTTATCATTATCACCGGTACTAATGGTACCATCTTCTTTATTCGTTTTAGAGCTATGATTCCGTCTTCTTCATCAGATTCCATCCATATATCCAATAGTGCTAATTTTACTATACCACTTCTTACTATATCGAGTGCTTCTGTGCTAGTTGCACACTTAAGCACTTTATAGCCAGCACTTTCTAAAATACCACTTATCAGTTCTCTTATATCATAATCATCGTCAGCGACAAGTATACTATCATATTCGTGATTCATACATCTACCTCTTTTTTAGAAACAGAAACTAAAGCAGGCTTAATTAAGAGATCTTTGCATATATAGCCAGCTCTCATTACTTCTAAGATTGAGTTAGCGGGATATGCATCATCTCCAAGTGTGCTAATTGCTTGGTGTTTATGGTAATCGTACATTTCTCCTTTTTGAGGGAAGATTCTTTCTATATTATACTTCTTCAGAACATCTTCGAATATCTTTATATTCATTTTTATGCCGTCAGCTACAAGACGAATTGTATCTTCTCCTCCATCTGCGTGCTCTCTTGCTCTATAAAAATTCTCAAAAACCTCAGTCATGTCGCCAATAAATTTAGACATGAAGTCGTTTCCAGCTTTTTCTAATTCAATTTTATGTCTCTTCCTAAGATTTTCCGTTTCAGTCAAAGCTGATGCTAATCCTTCCTTTAAGCTATTCACTTGCTCTTCTAGGACGTTGTTCTTTTCAACTAATACGTCAAGTTGAGTTTTTAGGGCATCTAATTCTTCTTGTACCTTATTTTCAGCAACTACTTTATCCTCACTGCTTGAGACCACGTCATCACTTTCTTGAGTCGTCTCAGATTGTAATTCTTTCTCTTTTTCAAACATGTCCTTACCATTACAGTATACACAGTTTGATATATATGCGTAGTTCATCACCTTTTCAATATCTTTCACATTTCCCACTACTTAATAGTGTCTAATTCTTTTTTTTAGCAATTAATTTAACATTATTAAAAATGATTTACATACGCATAACTTACCACTTTCTCAACATCTTTTACATTCCTAATTACTAGTATTACTTGTTCTAATTCTTCTTTATTTGCAGCTTTTCCTAATACATATGCAACTTTGTCATGCACAATTATGGAATATCTACCAGATTCGACCTTTTTCTCTAGTATAAGTTGTAAAGCGATATTTTTTTCAAGGATAACGTCTTGCGTTTTATTTTGAGCTTCTTGAGAGCTTCCAGTTATCGATATATCAGAAAAGACTTTAGTAGCTCTGCTATTTTCACGAATTTTATTTATCAGTGTATCTTTTGTATACTCAATATCAATATCACCTACAACGACTACTTCTCCCTCAAACGCATTGTAACGTAAATTGCAATACCTACCATCACAAGCACCATTAACTATATTACGTACTTCTAGCATCAGTATTTTATCGTCTACTTGAGTACCAAGTGTTCTTTTATCTGTTGCGGAATAAACACTCACTCCAGCTACAGTACCGAGAAGTACTGAGCAACATCCGACTAAAGTAGATGTGCACGCTATTATCAAAGATAATCTGAAAATGTACCACATGATAGATGTGAACCTTGAATTAAAGAACTATGTATGCCATCATACATTTAATCATTGTTCGTTCAAATAATATTGTGATGAAAAAAAAGATTGATGCAAAGAAGAAAGTGACCAAGACTCAAGGTAAAGCTCCGGTAGTGAGCTTAAAGAAGGGGGATTCTCAGAGCAAAACAAAGTATCTAAGTTCTATTCATCCGAGCTATAAAAATGTTGAAGTAAAAGATGTTGATGGAACGAAATTTCAAATACGTTCCACATATAAGCATTCTGAGATGACGCTAAGTATTTCGGCTAAAAATCATCAAGCGTGGACTTCTGAGCGTTCAGTTGATGCAACTGTAGATCAGGTAAAGGAATTTCAAAGAAAATTTGGTACTTTTAGCGTTTTAAAAGACTAATTAACTAGGTTAATAGAAAGAATGCACGCTAAATTAGAAGTGAAATTTCTGAAATTACCTCATTTCGGAGATTTACCTCTTCCAGAATACGCTACTCTTGGTAGTGCTGGAATGGATCTTTATGCCGCTGTGGAGAGTGATGTGGTGATTAGTAGTATGAGTAGGAAGCTTATAAGCTCTGGGGTAGCTATAGAGCTTCCCGTTGGTTATGAAGCTCAAATTAGAAGTAGATCAGGATTATCAATGAAATATGGAGTTGTGGTTCTGAATTCGCCTGGCACAATAGATTCTGATTATAGGGGGGAAATAGGCGTTATACTGATAAATTTCGGCTCAGAGGATTTTGTAGTGACCAGAGGGATGAGGATTGCTCAAATGGTGATTTGTAGCGTAGTTACTTGTAAGCCTGTTGCCGTTGCATCTCTTTCTGATACTAGTAGGGGTGATGGAGGCTTTGGCTCTACGGGGTATAAGAAGTAATCTAGAAAAGGAAAGAAAAAATCATTATGATGTTATCCTCACTTGATACTGGGGCACGAACTTTCTACTACTCAATTTTCGTAATTTTTTAATAAATTAATATGAAACACAGAATATCTAGTTTAACCATACCCCCTCTGAACGAGAGCGAGAGAAACATTCGTTCGTGGTTACATATGTACTTATATCCCGCAGTGAATCAAACACTGAGTGAAATAGCAGATTTAAAAAAAGAGGTTACTGCCTTAAAAGAAGAGGTTACTGCCTTAAAAGAAGAGAAGAAGTTACTGCCTTAGAAGATTCTCGTCAGTTATTGCAAGAATGCAAGGATTGATATAGTATGATAATTTAAATTATGGAAAGTTATCACTATCTTATTCGATAAGGCGTATTTTCTTTCAGTACTATCAAAAAAATACTATCAAAAAAAGCTTTTAGAGTGGTATTTTTCTCTCTCTTGAGGTATATAATATGAAAGTTATCACTATCTTATTCGATAAGGCGTATTTTCTTTCAGTACTATCAAAAAAATACTATCAAAAAAAGCTTTTAGAGTGGTATTTTTCTCTCTCTTGAGGTATATAATATGAATTCTATTAAAAAGAGGTATTGTGATTCATAAACATAAGCGATGTGTGGTATTATAGGGATATTTGATAAAAGCATAAGGAAGAACAAAAATAGTGATCACTCTATTTTAAATCGACTCTGTACCGCGTTGCATCTTATAGAATATAGAGGATATGACTCTTGCGGAGTTGCAGTATTTTCTTCTTTTTCTGACGTTGAACCGAAGTTAATAAAAACGGTTGGAGAAGTTAAAAATCTTGAAGTAAAGTTAAAGTCACCGAACGAAGATGAGCTTTTTCACTATAATATAGGTATTGCTCACACGAGATGGGCAACACATGGTACTGTCACTGAAGCTAATGCTCATCCGATTAAAGCAAATGGCATATATATAGTGCATAATGGAGTTTTAGAAAATTATCATGCTTTAAAATCTACAATTACCTCTACCTATAAATTGCTTAGTGACACCGATACCGAAGTAATTGCCGTATTACTAGATAAAGAAATGGAAGGTAATAAAACTCTTATGGAGGCTGCTATTGCAACTTTAAATTATATTCGCGGTACAGGTAGTTATATTGCAGTTTCATACAATCATGCTGCTATGGTTGTAACTTGTATGGGTACTCCGATGATAATTGGTAAAACCGATAACGATGACTTTTATATAGTTTCTGACGTTTTAGCATTTCCTGAAAGTGTCACTTCTATTTATCATATGAAGATGAATGAAGTTTTCCATGTTACTAGTAATGGATATACTCTATATTCAAAACAATGCGAGAGTTCCATATCTCTAAACTTATCTCCTTTTAAAGTGGAGAATGTTCCGCAAATTCATCATAATTCCTACAGTACGCATACAGAAAAAGAAGTATACGAGCAAATAGACATAGTAGATTCTATGCATGTCGATGTTATGCAGAAATTACTGACTCTCAATATAGATATTACACGGTATAGCGAAATAGTGATGATTGGATGTGGTAGTTCGTTTAATGCTTGTAATCTTGTAAAAGAGCTGATTTTGGAAAGAAATGTTAATTGCGTTATTAAAGCTGAAATTGCATCAGAATTCTCTATAAAAAAACACCCTCCTCATAATAATGCACTTTATATCCTTGTATCACAATCTGGTGAAACAGCCGATACTATAAAGTGTTTGGAGCTAATAGGAGGATGCGATACCTTAGGGATAGTAAATCGTTTACATAGCAGACTCGCGAGAAGTACTAAATATTTGATGCATGTAGATATAGGAGTTGAAGTTGGTGTTGCCTCTACAAAAAGCTTTACATCTCATTTAATAGTATTGTCGATGCTTTTTGATACTTTATTCCATAATAAAACATCAGAGAGTGAATATGGTATAATTAGTCAAAATATAAGAGATATGCTTAAATTATGGTCTGATGTTAAAGATGCTTTAGTTATTTTATTAAATTCTGGAATAAATAAAATTCTTATCATAGGGAAAGGAATTTCGTATTATTCTGGGATTGAATGTGCTTTGAAAATAAAAGAACTTACTTACATTCCAACGGAAGCAATTCCATCAGGAGAGTTGAAACACGGCCATATTGCTCTAGTTGATGAAAAAACTCTTGTTATAGCATTCTTGGATGAGTACAGAGATAAAGTAAGAAATAATGTGCAGGAAGTTCTTGCGAGAAAAGGTAATGTGATTGCTTTTGATAGTAATCAGCAGATGGATGATGATAATGTCGGATTTACTACTTTTAATATTCATAATACTTCGAAAGTCCCCTTCTCTACTCCACTTTTAAATATAATTATAGGGCAAATGATAGCGATATCGATTGCTCAGATTTTGGAGTTGAATGTGGATAAACCACGGAATTTAGCTAAATCTGTTACGGTGGAGTAGTAGGTATGAGATAGTGTGGTATTCTCCACTCAATGCTACGTCCTTTGGAGTTTAGTGATTGTGCTTTCTCTTGGTGATTTGTAGATTCTTTTTATCTTATTCAATTGATAATTTCTTAATAGTTCTTTATCGCGTACAATTACTAAGTATCAATATTTATTTACTATTATGCAAAGAAGAACTAATCCTCCAGGTATTAAAAATTTCTACGATCCCGATGTAATACGTCAAAGTATTCATAAATCTTGCGCTGAAATATTGCTCTGTTCATCCGAAATTTTAAAATTTATTTTTCAGAAAAACGGAGTAGTTTCTCGTGCCGAATTAATGCAAAATTATCCAGAGATACGACAGTTACCTATATTATCGTTTAGCGTTTTTGAGTTATGTGATACCATCCAAGGGAACGCACATTTCATCCCAGATGTTATGCAAGATGATGAAAGAGTAAGTGCGATGATGTCTTCAATAGCGAGGCCTATTTTCATGGAAGAAGCGCAGATGATGCTACAAAGTCGAGGATGTATTGCTCCTAACAACTCGTCTAACTTGCAACATAACCAACAACAAGCACCTAGCTTAGAGCAAAGCCAGTATACTATTGCTGGAGATGAAACTCGCGATTCAGATAATGATTTATCAGATCTTTGATATCATTAAGTTTGTAGAATGAGAGTTGATAATATTGTCAGTAAATGTGTTCATGTTTTGGTGTATAATTGGCTTTGAGATTATAAAAAAAAACTCTTCGTCAATTCTTCAAAGGTGAACACATTTGATGAGTGATCCGTTTACGATATTTTAGAAATTTCTTTTTATCTTATTCAATTGATAATTTCTTAATAGTTCTTTATCACGTACAATTATCAAATATCAATATTTATTATATATTAATGTTAACTAAAACTAGCCCTGAAGGCAATAAAGATTTCCTTAATCACGATGTTATACGTGAAAGTATTCGTAAATCTTGCAATAAAATATTACTCTACTCATCTAAAATCTTACAATCTATTCTTCAGAAAGAAGGGGTAGTTTCTCCGAGGGAGTTAGCCCAAAACTATCCACAGATACCTTACTTACCTGGATTAGAAAGTGCTGTTAATGAATTGTGCAGTACGCTCAAAGGGCAAGCATATTTTATGCCTGAGTTTTTGCAGTTTGATGAAGGTATAAATGCTGCGATGTCTTCAATAGCGAGGCCTATTTTTATAGAGGAGGCACAGATAATATTGCAGAGTCAAGGATGTATTGCTCCTAGCAACTCATCTAACTTACAGCATAACCAACAACAAGCACCTAGCTTAGAGCAAAGTCAGTATACTGTCGCTGGAGATGAAATTCATGATTCAGATAATGATTTATCAGATCTTTGATATCATTAAGTTTGTAGAATGAGAATTAAAAGCTGTGTATCGTCTTGGACGTAATTTCAACGCTATAATAAATAGAAAATATTTCTACTCTTATGCGTAAGAGTAGAAATATTGAGTGTGGTAGTAGCTTATCTTAAAAGAATATCATAGTTAAAATCTAGCTTCATCAGTCTTTTTCCAGCCTGCTATAATTTTTACTTAATTATATCTTTCCTCACTTCGTTAGCCAATGATAGATGAGGATAACTATTATGATAGTGAATAAAGCACAACCATTCCCCTTAGCCTCAAGTTCATCGATCTTATCGCATTTATACTCAAGTCTATCGAGTTGCCCCGAAAGTTTGTATCTGAATTATAGTATTTATCCGAAAGTTCATCGAACTTATCCCACATATCAATTATTACACTTAATTTTTGTGAAGTTAAATTACTGCAGTCAGTTAGAATAATTTCATTCATTTTTAAACTTTTCTATCCCCACTCCTTCAATGATTGCCAAGAGCTAGTGATGAGGAAATGACCGAGAAATATTATGAAATTATAATAGCGCTTAAGGATGCTCACTAAACACGTTAACTAAACCTTTTATATGGAAAGATTTTTGATTACGCAGAAAGGTTACAATTCTTTAAAAGAGGAACTACAGCGTCTTAAAACAATAGATAGAACTTCTATAGTGGCAGCTATTTCAGAAGCTAGATCTCCTATCCGAAAGTTCTTTTTTCTACTTTACTCTCAATGCAATTTTTTACAGCGTTATTTCAAAAATCCGAAATCATTTGAAAATCCGAAAAATCTAATGAAACATCCAGCTGGTTGCCAAAGATCAAGTCTGCATAATCGACATTTAACAACTCTCCAAAATCAATAGCCGCAGCAAAATCGATGTATTCCTGCTTAAGCCATTCTGAAACTACATCGAGCGTATACTCCTGCAGAAGCTTTAGATTTGATAAATCCATATTAATTATTAATTAATTACCATGTCAACATTATTAGCACAAATCGTTCAACAGTTCCATTTATTTTTTTAAGCAAGTAATCAAATGAATATTTTATGAATAATATAGCTAGATGTGAGTTAGAATTTTAGAACTAGCTTAAAAAAATTCTATCATATTCGTACTTACATTAAACAAATTTCATTTATGTTTTGAAATATGGTTATATTCGCTTTAGTCCACTACTTTTAATGTTACTAATGTATCGAAATTCCACTCCTATACTCCGCTTCTAAATGTAATTGTAGGCCAAATATAAGAGGCGATAATTGTCAAGATTTATGAAAATAGCTGGATTATTATTTCTTTTATCAGCTAGTAGACATAAAAAATTTTTAAGAAATGCAGTTCATTTATCGTACTACATTGCTTTCCAAGTTGTTATGAAGATAATGATGCGATACTGCGGAGTTTATAGTCACAAAAAAAACAATATTTCCAGAATTTTATAATTAAGTTTTTTTATATATGCTGAATCACTGATATTTAGCCATATGATAAAATATTGATCATATAGCGTTTAAGGTATAGTATTATGAATTATATATGCTCACTAAACACGTTAACTAAACCTTTTATATGGAAAGATTTTTGATTACGCAGAAAGGTTACAATTCTTTAAAGGAGGAACTACAGCGTCTTAAAACAATAGATAGAACTTCTATAGTGGCAGCTATTTCAGAAGCTAGATCTCATGGCGATCTTTCTGAAAATGCAGAATATCATGCAGCTATCGAAAAGCAGAGCATGATAGAGAGTAAAATAGCCGATCTAGAGAATAAGTTTAACCGTGCTGAAGTTATAATACCAAATTCAGATACCGATATTATAAGATTCGGAGCGACAGTGGAGCTTGAAAGTGAGGATGAACCAAAAGTAAAGATGAAGTATACTATTGCTGGTAATTATGAAGCAGATCCTGAGAAAGGTATGATATCTGTTTATTCACCAGTAGGTAGATCTATGATAGGTAGAGCAGTTGGAGATGATATTGTAATAAATGAACGTGTATATATTGTTACTAGTGTTTTATATTCTACCGAGTGAGTGAAGGAGAAGATGGGGGTGGATTAATAACGCCCTTTCCTTCAGATTGTGCTATTGACTGATTCTGTTGCTTTATATTGAACTTACGAACTTTGTAGTTTTTTATTTTATTATAAGTAAGCGTAGCAAGTGCAACCGTACCTACAGTAATAGCAGTTATTTTTGTAAATGCAGCTGCAGCTATCATTACAGCGGTTGCTGCAACTGCTTTTGTTGCAATTTTTCGTGTTGCACTATCGAAAACTTTTTCAGGATTTTCTTTTCCTTCTAATAATTTATCGTGCATTTTGCTCTCTGTTGCTTTTTCTACTATTTCTTTACTAACCGCTGTAATAGCAAGTAGCTTTCCTGTTGCATTTACATTTCCGCCTAATGATTCTTGTGCAAGAGATGAGACAGCACAGTATAATGCAAATTTTGCCATATATTTTCCAATGTTATTAGATACTTCATCTGCTATAGCAGCTACTACAATTGCTTTTTCTCTTTCTCCTATCTCTTTAGACTGGTATTTTGCCTGATATGCTTTCACCGTTAATCCAGTAAGTAAAGCAGTTGCTTTTCCTAATCCTCCAATATTAAACTTATCGAAAACTTCATTAATTGTTGCAACTGTTGCTGCAGTTTCTACTGTCTGAGAAGTTTTTGTACCATAATCGTAAAATTTCACTAATTTTTTTCTTTTTTCTAAATCTTTATACTCTACAACGACACTTTTATCCTTTATAGCACTTTTTATCCTTTTATCTAATTTTAATGCTATGGTATCTTGATCTTCTAATGATATAGTAGCTTTTTTATTAATGGTAGGTGCTATTATCCCCATCCCCATATCAGTATTATTTATTACTATTTTATTTTTTATTTTATTACTGTCATCAATTTTTATAAGTTGCATATTAGAGTCTTTTACTTGAAGAGTATTAAAACGACATTTCTCGAATTCTCCACATTGTAGCTTAGAGTCTTTTACTTCGAAATTATCAGCCTTTATAGACGTAAATGATGAGTTTGGCATTAATGAACCTGAAAGCTTTATATCTTTAGCATTAACATTATTCAACTTAATTGGTAGCTTAGAGTCTTTAAATTCAATTTCATTGCAAGAACAATCAGAAAAACGCAATTGCCCACCTTCTTTAGGTAATTTGCTAAAGAATTCTTTTGTAAGTGAGTTAATTGCTTCCATTTTCTGTTCTTCAATAGATAGATAAAGCCCATCTTCATTTGGCTCTAAAAATATATCACCGTTACTATCTGTAGTATTTCGAAGTTTAACAATATCATCTGCTTTCTGAGCTATATTATCTTCTATGCATTTTTTTACTTCATAGTCCATTGTATTTTTACATCCAATAAATTTCATAGTTCCGATTTTATCTGTGATTTTAGTATCATCTAAGAATACGCAATTTTCAAATACAGTTTCTTTATTACCTTCTTTAGCAGAATTTAGTATCTTTGAATTAATAAATACACAGTTCTTATAAGTTTTGCCTATTTCGATTTCGTTTTGGATTGAATACTGAGTTTTTGGCTCAATCTCTAATTTTTCTTTTTCTACATATTTTAATTGTGTTTCTCTTATATCGTTTTTGGCAATAACAAGTTCCGTTTTTGCGGCATTGTATTTCTGCATTGTTTGCCACACCTTTTCTGCTACTTCATCTGATATATTAGGACTATTCATAAATTTTTGCGCACCCGATAATACATTCATTTCTTCTGAAGACATATCTTTTTCTACAATTTTCGCAAAATTAGGAATGGTAGGTTTTTTATTGTTTCGTGAATTCATTGTCGTCCATAATTCTTCGAGATAATTTGCAACATTTGCATTTTTTTCTTTTATTGTTTCCTGATGCATTTTTTGTAAATTGTTGTCAAACACCCAATCTGGAGAAGATTTTTGTTTTGCGTCGAATATTGTAGTAGAGAAAAGGTCTTCCTTTGGAATTTTAGTGTTTTTTGTAAAGATATTTACCCTTAAATTCGTCACTGCTTTTGCCGCATCTGTTACTTTTCCTATTAATCCACCGAGAAAACCTTTATCATCTTGTTTTTCAGTAATATTATTCCGTGCAATTTGTAATGAGGGAGGAAAATTTTCCTTTTCGTTAATGATAAAAAGATTATTTGTATTACGTGATGAATCTATTATAGCTCCAGAAAAATCAGAATCTGGAAAAGCACAGTTAGTGAGGCTAGAGTTTTGGAAATGTGTTCCATTAAATTTGCAATTTTCAAATATAGAAGCAGCGCAATTGAGGTTTTTGATAGTACAACCAGAAAAATCTATATCACTTAATAATACTTCTTGTATCTGCTTTTTGCTAAATTTTTCGAAATCTAACTCTTTCTCTCCATTCTTAAGTGCATTCTCTATGAGGATCTGCATCTCACTTTTTTTAATATCTTTTTTTTGCATCAGAGCGTATTAATATCAATTAAATTATATCAATTATATTAAATTACAACTAAACTGTAAAGTCATAATTAATTTACATTTTATATTGTATCAAAAAAGTGTGATTCGATAAATATTCCTATAAATCTATTTATATATGCTTTAATTACTTTAATTTTAGAGGGAAAAATTCTAAAAAAAGATAATAACGCAAGAAGTCTTTAGTAGATTTTCTATAAATATGTGAGTTCTATTGAACGCATTTGGAATAGAAGATAAAATGTGATGGATACGTAAGATATCAAGAAGAAATATAATATGAATTTTTAACGAGCAACATCCTATCATACTTACTACTCTACAGCATAATAAAAAACTTCCTTCAGCTATATTTTTATGTGAGGATTACGGATATTTAGTTTTTTACGAGCGAACTCTTCTACTTCTGGTATGTCATCTAATACCCAACCATTCATGAGTAACCTTGTAATATGTTGCTTATTATATAGGAATGACATAATCAAATTGGAGAAATACCATAAAGAAATAAAAGAGAGAAATTTTCCAAAGTCATCTTTTATCAGAGCACATGGTGTAAAAAGTAATAATGAGCCGATAAATAAGCTAAATCGCTCTCCTCGAATTAGCGGCACAAGCCATGCAAAATAAAAGTACCTCCAACACCAACCAACTCTAGCAATCTCCAGAGCTCCGCTTTCCTCATGTCTGATATTTATAGGTTTTTGTCTAAAAAGGAAAATACCGAGCAACATAGGAATTGCTATAACGAAAAGAAATACTCTAGTATTACTCACAACAGATATAACAAAAATACTGTGTCAAACTATTCAGATGCCTTTGTGTCGGTTACTTCAGAAGCATTGTTATCATTTTCTTCTTGAGGGAGTTTGCCATAATCCGTTCTATTTCTAAAGATATAGGAAGCAGGTATTCCTCTTGCCATTGCAATCGCTCTTGGTGATCTGCTCTGCAACAGAGCTTTCTTTGCCGCTGACAATACGGTGAATGGATTAGTGCTACCTATGCATTTTGACACCACATCCTTCACTCCTAAAACTTCAAGAAAAGCACGCAAAGATGGGCCTGCTATCACGCCAGCACCATGTTGTGCTGGTCTCATTAACACCTTAGTAGCACCGCTTTTAGATTCTACGATATGATGCAATGTTCTACCATCTCTGAGATGAATTCTAACCATATTGCTACGTGCAGAATGAGCTGCCTTAGCTTTAGCATCGGAAACTTCATTAGCCTTTCCCAAACCAATTCCTACACTCCCTCTCCTATCTCCAACAACAACCAGTGCGCGAAAGGAAAAACGTCGTCCTCCCTTTACAACCTTTACAACTCTACTAACGGATACTACTTCTTCTTGCAAAGTATCATGTCTCTGAGATTTAGCTTGCTTCATTGTGCTAACCTATATGATTTTTTTACGTGTACTATGAGGTGGAGTATAAAGGAAAATACAATTTATTCAACAGGTAGTATGAAGTAACTATCGCTATTTTACTAACTAAGAAAAAAATTTTACGCATGGTAAAAAGAGATTTGCTTATATCGAATTGACAATCGTACATTTCCTATATACTGCTTTTGTAAGAAAAAGATTATAGAAGCGTATGTCATTATCAAGCAAAAATGCAATCAGTCCTACCAGAGCTGAAGATTATTCACAATGGTATCAAGAAGTCGTTAAAATGGCTGATTTAGCTGAAAATTCACCAGTAAGGGGATGTATGATTATAAAGCCATGGGGATATGCTATATGGGAAAATATACAAAAGGAACTCGATAAAAGGATAAAAGAAACTGGTCACCAAAATTTCTATTTTCCTATGTTTATTCCGCTAAGCTATATGGCTAGAGAAGCTGAGCATATAGATGGGTTTGCAAAGGAGTGTGCGATCGTTACACATCATAGATTGGAGGTAGATTCTCAAAATAAGTTAGTACCAAGTGGTGAGTTAGAAGAGCCATTAGTAGTGAGACCTACATCTGAAGTTGTAATAGGTGAAGCTTTTGCAAGATGGATTAATTCATATAGAGATTTACCAATACTTGGTAATCAGTGGGCTAATATAGTCAGATGGGAAATGCGTCCTCGGATATTTCTTCGAACGAGTGAATTTTTATGGCAAGAAGGACATACAGCACATGCCACTGCTGTAGAGGCAATGGAGGAAACGAGTAAAATGTTAGATGTTTATAAAGTATTTGTTGAAGAATTTTTAGCAATGTCAGTAATAGTCGGAGAGAAGACGGAAGGAGAAAAATTTCCCGGCGCCGAGAATACGTATTGTATAGAAGCAATGATGCAAGATAAAAAAGCACTACAAGCAGGTACATCTCATTTTCTGGGACAGACTTTTTCGAAGGCATTCAAAATTAAATTTTTATCATCCTCCGGAAGAGAAGAATTCGCTTGGACAACTTCTTGGGGTGTATCCACAAGGCTAATCGGTGGTCTTATAATGTCGCATAGTGACGATGATGGTTTAGTGTTGCCTCCTAAAATAGCCCCACTTCACATAGTTATCATTCCAATCGTTCATAATGAGGAACATAGAAGTAATATTATGCAATATTGTGAATCTGTTATGCTTGAGTTAAAAGAAACTAAATTCTGTAACGAATCAATTAAAATACTCATTGATACTTCAGTGAAAAGTACTGGTAATAAGATTTGGAGTTGGATAAAGAAAGGCGTACCAATCAGGTTAGAAATTGGAGAAAAAGAGCTCATAAATCAAAGTCTATGTGTTGGAAAGAGAGATAATTCCCCTTCTCACAAAATAATTTTTAATAAGGCAGAATTTTTAGAAAAGGTCATTAATATTTTGTCAGAAATGCAGAATAGCATGTTATGTAAAACTCGAGAGTTTACCGATCAAAACACGATCTTTGTAAATTCAAAAAGTGAATTTTTAGAGATGCTTGATAACGAAAAAAATGATGTTGGTTTTATCAAAGCCTTTTGGAAAGAGGATAAAGATACGGAAAAAATGCTAAAGGAAAAGTATCATATTACCCCGCGCTGCATGCCATTAGAGGAAAAAGTTAAAAAAGGAAGATGTATTTTTAGTGGTGTAGAAGATGGAATGTTAACGCTCTTTGGTAGAGCGTATTGATTCGCATAATAATTTATGAAATATTGTTCTTGTTCATGTATGGAAAATACCAAGTCGTACTATGTACTTGAAAGTGTAGCAATATGTTCATATACGTGAGATGATGTGAATTCATTTTTTTACAAAATATCAGTGGTAGAATTTTGTCGGATTTTGCTTATGTCTAGTATATTATTATCAAAAACAGCATTTTCTGCAGAAGTAGGAGAATCTGGTTTGATTGGAGTAATAAGAACAATAGAGAGCAATTACATAACGACGCTTCCAAGAGAGAAAATTATCGAAGCTGCGGTTAATGGAATTTTTAAATCTTTAGACTGTGATTCCAAGTTTATATCAAACTCTGAATTAAAGATCTTTAGAGATAAATTGAGTTCTTCTGTTATAGGACTTGGTATAGTATACTCCTTTGATAAAGAAGATTTAGGAAGAGTAAAATACGTAATGCATAATAGCCCTGCATACAGAGCTGGTATACAAAGAAATGATATAATTTTACAAATTGACAATCATAAATTAGAGACTCTTTCCATACCTATGATAAGGGAAAAAATGAGTTCTGAGAGGAAGGTAGTACTTCGTATCTTAAGGGGAAGTAATACTAGAGAATTAGCACTACAAAGTGCAGAAATTAAGAGGGAGCAGTTTTACATTAGGAAAATAGCTAATAGATCTCAAATTCTATACATAAAGATATATACATTTGCTCATTCATTATCTACACAACTGAAAAGTGAAATAGAAAAAGCTCTTCGAGATAATACAATTAAAGGTATAATCTTAGATCTTAGATATAATAATGGCGGTTTATTAAATGAAGGTATAAATACGGTTAATCTATTCCTCAATAAAAATCTGCCAATTATTAAAATATCAGAAGGAGATGGCATGATAAATACTATATACTCTAGTAACTTTGACGATATTATAGGAGGACGGCCTATGATAGTGTTAATGAATAGACTTTCTGCTTCATCATCAGAAGTTGTAATTGCAGGATTAAAGCATAATAAAAGAGCTATACTTATAGGTTCTAGAACTTTTGGTAAGGGTTCGATACAAGAACTTTTTCCAATTCAAGATTTTGGGATTACCCTTACAATTTCGACATTTTTATCGCCTTCCGGCACGTCTATAAATGGAGTTGGTATTGCCCCAGATATTGAAATTCCATTTGAAATCGATACTTCAGATGTTTTGTACAATAAGATAAAAAATGATAAAATGAACCAATCTACTTCATTCAATAATACATCATTTCTTTTAAGTTTGGATAATAGTAAAGTAGATGATGCAGGTGAGCAAGATAGTAGCATAGAATTGGATTGTGCTTTAGATGCGATGTTAAGCGGCGCTAATACCGATCCTACTATCGTGAAATCTATATCAATAATGCAGGAAATGATTGATAAAATTACACATTAAAGATGGCTGGGCATTCTAAATTCAAAAATATAATGCATAGAAAAAGTGCACAGGATAGGAAAAAAGCTCGTACATTTACCAAAATTGTAAAACTAATAAAAGGTGCCCTCACCTTTGGTAGTGATCCATCATCAAATCCTAGATTAAAAACTGCTCTTGCCTTAGGAAAAGAAGAAAATATACCAAAGGATGTAATATTAAATGCTATAGAAAGTAAGGAAGGAGCATCAGATAATGAAGAAGAAGTAAGATATGAAGGATATGGACCATATGGTGTACCAGTAATTATTGAAACTATTACGGATAATAGAAATAGAACTGCAGGAGAGATAAGAGCAGTTTTTAGTAAATTTGGAGGTAACTTAGGAGAGCTTGGAAGTGTTTCTCATATGTTTAATAGAGTTGGGGTATTACTATATAATAAATCAACATCGTACGATACTTTTATTGAAAGAGCTCTCGTTCCTCATGTAATAGATTGTGTGGAATTAGAGTCATTTTACGAATTAACTACTGAATGGGATGCGTTACACGATATTATAGAAGTGTTACTTAATACTTTTGGTACCCCTAAGGAGTGGGAGATAGAATGGCGTCCAACTTTTATAGTAAAATTGGAGAGCGATAATATGGATGTTATAAGGAAAATGCTGGACGCTCTCTACAATTTAGACGACGTAGAAAAGGTGTTTCAAAACGTAGGTATATAACTTACGTTGGATTGTTTAGCTATAGTACTTGAAATTTCTAGGTATTCGTATAGGTTATCTTATTGCATAGGGCTTATAGCTCAGGTGGTTAGAGCGCACGCCTGATAAGCGTGAGGTCAGAGGTTCAACTCCTCTTAAGCCCACCATACTCTTTATTTAACCTGTATGGATTGGTGTTTATGCGAAGATATCTTCTCTTTTCATTCCATGGATACGGTTCTAATGGTTCTAATATGAGAAATATGGCACTTTCTTTTATAGAAGGACTTAGTAACGTCGATATAATTTCTCCAGATGGAATTGAGCCGTTCGAGGATATGCCTTGGCACGAAGGTGCTCGTATGTGGTTTTCATTACGAAATAACACTCGATATATAATGCAGGAACTTGCTTGTGCAGCGGCTTCTAAGTTTTTACCTCGTATACTAGAAAAAGCAAAAGAATACGACGTGCTAGAGGAGAATATTATCCTTAGTGGATTTTCACAAGGGGCAATGTTAGCATGGGAATTAGCTAAAATTTTACCAAGGGTACCGAGGGCAATTATAGGACTATCTGGACTCATCTTAACTCCTGCATTAACAATAAATCCATCTAGGGCTGATGATTTGAACAAAAAAACATCAATTCTTTTTTGTCATGGAGATCTCGACAACGTAATACCAATCCAAGATATGAAAATATCGCTGAGTGCATTAAAAGGAAGGTGTATAAACTATGAACTTTTTATAGACAGAGGAGCAATGCATGTTATTACCGATAATATGGTGCGGAAAATTCGGTATTTTTTACGAAAGATTATTTTATAATGATAGCTAAAGAAGTACTTTTAGTAGATGAAAGGAGAACAGTATTGTCAGTATGTGGCCTAGATGCTTCTACTTTCCTTCAAAATATGCTAACTAACGACGTACACGAAGCTTCTTGTGGTAAAGCTGTATATGCTTTCCTATTATCCCCACGTGGAAAAATATTATACGATTTTTTTCTTTATAAAGATTCTGATGAGTGTTTTACGCTTGATGTTTCGAGTAAATTCTTAGAAAAACTTTTGTTAGACATGAAGAAATATGTTTTAAGGAGTAATGTAGATATAAAGCATGAAAAAGCATTTGTTATTTTAAGTAATGAGCCTTTTAATTTGAATGATTATTGCAATTGTATCGGAAAGAATAAAATATTTAATAAATGTCGTATTTCACACTATTCTAAAGATCCAAGAGGCACACAATTATGGTTTAGAGGTATCATGTCTACGAATATAGAAGTTGCTTCGTCGCAACATGAAAAAGTATTTGATTCATATTTCATGAATTATAGCCGAATTCTGTTTCAGAATCGTATCCCTTCTTTTGGTAACGGTTTTTATTCAGATGAATTTTACCCTCATGAGATGGGCTTCTCTGATATTGGAGTTTCTTACACCAAAGGATGCTTTATAGGACAAGAAATTACAACGAGAGTTAAGTTTTTAGGAAACTCCAAGAAAAAGATTGTACTACTTAACATTCCTTCTTATACTTCTTCCTTTGATTATTCTGGTAACACAGAAAGGTTATCCGTGTACTACAAGGATAAATTAGTTGGTACTATATTGGAAGAGCATAAGGATGGTTTAATGTGCTTAATGTATGATGAAGAGCGGTATGATAATACCGAACTTAAGATATGTAAGTTATTGTAAAATTCTAACATGTGTGAGATGCTACCTTCATGTGATGTTTGTGCATATTATTATATTTTTTAGCATGTTTCTGAAATTTCTAAAACGTTTTTTCTTGGGAAATGGCGATAAAAAGTATATTAATAATGCTTATGAGGTAGTAAGGCAGATTAATGCATTAGAAGAGACATTTCAAAAAATGGCGGATGCTGAAATATCCTCATACATACCTCTAATAAAACAGAAGATTAGCAATGGTTGTGTTTTAAACGAGGTGCTTCCGGAGACGTTCGCTCTTGTGAGGGAAGCTAGTATACGCAGTATAGGAAAAAGACATTTTGATGTTCAGCTCATCGGAGGGATAATTTTGCATGATGGGGATATAGCAGAAATGCCTACTGGAGAAGGTAAAACGTTGGTTGCTACTCTTTCTGCTGTATTAAATGCACTACTAGAGAAAGGTGTACATATAATTACTACAAATTCTTACTTAGCAGGTAGAGATTCAGAGTTAATGGGGAGAATTTATAATTTCTTGGGATTATCAGTATCATGTATACTAAGTTCTATGAGTAATACTGAAAAAAGAGCTGCGTATAGAAGCGATATAATTTATGGTACCAATAGTGAATTTGGATTTGATCATTTACGAGATCACCTGCATTACAAATTGATAGATATGGTACAAGAGCAACATTACTATGCTATTATTGACGAGGCGGATAGTATATTGATAGACGAAGGACGTACTCCCTTAATAATTTCGGGCGCAAGCTCAACCGATACGTCAATTTATTCTAAAATAAATGATATTGTTTCTACTTTTACTGCGATAAGTTACGAAATAGATCACAAAAATAAATCTGTATTGCTAACAGATGACGGAGCAGAAAATGTCGAAAATATAGTAATAAAGCATAAACTTATAGCTAAAGATAGTAAACTGTATGATGCAGAAAATTTACACATACTTCATTATATTGAACAAGCTTTAAAAGCTCATAAGCTCTTTAAGAAAGATGTGGATTACATTGTAAAAAATGGTACTGCAATGATTATCGACGAATTTACAGGACGTGTGTTGCAAGGACGTCGCTATTCAGATGGTTTGCATCAAGCAATAGAAGCGAAAGAAGGATTGCGTATACATCCTGAGAATGAAATTATTGCATCAATTACATTGCAAAATTATTTTAGGATGTATGATAAAATTGCTGGAATGACCGGTACAGCTAAAACGGAAGAACGAGAATTACAGGAAATATATTCTCTTAACGTACGTAAGGTACCGCCAAATAAACCACTTATTAGAGTAGATGAAGAAGATGTAGTTTTTAGAACGGAAAAAGAGAAAAATAAAGCAATTGTTAATGAAATTGTGAAAGCTCATTTAAAGGGGCAACCAGTATTGATAGGGACAGTAAGTGTAGAGAGATCAGAACTGATATCTCATTTACTTGAGAAAGAACGTGTGCCACATAAAGTGCTAAATGCAAAACATGATGCACAGGAGGCGGAAATTATTAGTGATGCTGGTAGGCTGAAGGCAGTTACAGTTGCAACTAATATGGCTGGTAGAGGTACAGATATAGAGCTTGGTGGTAAAGCTCCGTTAATGGTAGAGGAATTTGATAAACATAATGAAGATGCAAATAAAGTAAAAGAATTAGGTGGTTTACTTGTGATAGGAACGGAAAGACATGAATCTAGGAGGATAGATCAGCAACTTAGAGGTAGAGCTGGAAGGCAAGGTGATCCAGGACGTAGTATATTCTTTTTATCGTTAGAGGATGATTTGATGAAGCTTTTTGGTTCCGCTAAATTATCTGTGTTTTTGCAGAAATTAGGAATACGAGAGGATGAAGCAATTACTCATCCTTGGATTACAAAAGCTATACAAAGAGCTCAGCAAAAAGTAGAAATGCGTAATTTCGAACTTAGGAAAAACTTGATACAGTATGATGATGTCATTAATAAGCAAAGGAAAATAATATATGCAAAACGATTAGAGTATCTTACTAGAGGAGATTTCCTAAATGATGATATTAACTCTACCATTACATCATTTTTTCAAAAGCTTGTGGAGCAGTCATATAATGAAAGTTATGATGAATTTGACGTAGAGAAAATTCAAAACATAGTAGATGAGTTAATAGGTGGAGGATATCAGATACTAGTGCAAGATAATCAGCATTTTAAAAGTTATTCCAAAAAAATTACTGAAGGATTAGTGGATTTTGTAAGCGATATTATAGTAAAATTACGTGAAGAAAATGATGATTTTCTAACTGCTATACAAAATACATTACTAAGTATCCTCGACACTTTCTGGAGAGAACATTTGAAGTTTTTAGAATACTTAAGAGTTGGTATTAGTTTACGTTCATATGGTCAGAAAAATCCATTACACGAGTATAATATTGAAGCATTTAATGCATTTCAAAAAATGAAGAATGATGCTAACTATGTTATGGCAGAAAAAATATTTATGATTATCAAACACTATAGAAACAAGAACTCTGAAGTAGAAGAAAAACTTATAACAGAAGAGCTAAATGAAAAAAGAACTGTTATAAGGCGTAATGCGGAGTGTCCATGTGGTAGCGGAAGACGTTATAAGCATTGTCATGGAAAGTATTGAAAGTATAGCATTTGTATAAATGTTCTATACTAATCGTTGTGCTGGATCTTTAATAAAGGCTTCTACAATTCTGTTTAAAGCCATATTTCTAGCTCCTTTCACAACTAGCACATCGTTTTCACGCAACGTATTATTTATCTCATTTAGTAGTTCATTATAAGTACTAAAGATTTGAATTTTTTGTTTGCTCTCAACTATTTCGGATAGTGCTTTTTCCATATTTTCACCTATTAAAAATACTAATTCCAAGTTACTATTTGCAACATATGTTAATGCTCTTGTATGCTCTTCCTCAGCTAATGTACCGAGTTCTGCCATATCTCCTAGTACTGCAATTGCCCTACTATTCATTGCTTCTGCAAATACAATAGCCCTATCAATTGCCGCCATAATAGCATTTGGTGGATTATTATAGGACTCGTCTAGTAATAAAAAGCGTCCTGTCTTAATTTTACAAAAAGTTGCTGCACCACGTCCTTGTAATGCTTTAAATCCAGATAATATATGATTATATCTCAATAATATGTTTTCGTAATCTACAGTTAGCATTCGGCATATACAAGAAATTGCACAGATTGAAGCGATACTATTCTCTACGATGTGTGCACCTATATCACCTATTTTATATTTCATTGTTCTACCACATATAACAGCTTCTACATCCGTAGAGAAGTCATCTTCTACTAAATGGGAAGTGAAATTTCTAAGTTTGTACTCTGTACTAGCACTACCGTAAAGTACTATTTCCCTTTTACATTTTTTCAAAGATTTATAGATTTTTTCAAAGGAATTCATATTAGTATTTAGTATGCATAAGCTATCTTTATGCTTAAAAATCTCACATTTTGCTTGGCAAATATCCTGAACAGTATTAAAAGACTGAAAATGAGCATTACTTATAGAAACCAACATTGCTATGTGTGGTTTTGCAAGTGTTACCATTTTTCGTATTTCACCTCTAGAACTCATACCCAATTCTAGTACTAAACAGTCCAAATTTTCATTTGCATTACAAAGAGTCTGCATTAGGCTTATCATTGTGTTCTTATTTCCTTCATTTGCGACAGCATAAGTATGATTTTGATCGTATATTCTTACGAAGAGCCTATTTAAAGAGTTCACTATCATTTCTTTTATAGTAGTTTTACCGTAACTACCTGTAATACATATCACTATTCCATCAATAATATTTCGCTTATATTGGGCGATAGAATAGAACGCTCTCATCGTATCTTTGGTAAGTATTACGAATGCGGAATGTTCCCCTAAAGAATCATACGAAGCAATTGGCTTTTTAGTGTTTATTAATACAACTTTTGCACCATTTCGGATAGCATCGCATGCGAAATTAGAGCCATTATGCCTACTTCCATATAATCCAATAAATATAGTATCTCTTCTTATATCATTGCTAGAAAATGAAAAAAAAGATAATGGTATATCTTCCGATTCATATTTGAAAACCCCTTCTTTCGATACTTTAAATACTTCGTGTGTAATAGACTCTCGACTAAGTATAAGTAAAACAGTTTTTAGCGAAAGCATTTTTGGTACAGTCAATTCTTAATAACGTGAATTCTATAATCATACTGTTTTCATTGCAATCACATATAATTAATTGCGAATTTTAATTTATCCATACAAGTAATGAATAAATTATCATTAATATTTTTTAGAATTTTCATGTTAACTATCTTATGGAATAAAGAATTACTTAAAGTATTCTCCCCATAAATCTCAAAATTATCACATCTCACACATTCAAAAATCTTATAGAGATTTGAAAATTTCATAATGCAAGTATGATTCTCAATACCGTACTTCACGTAAAAGGAAATCAGATAATGCAGATATTACTGCATAAATACGATTATTAATAAAAAATGTTTCTCAGGTGAAGCTGAATTTAATATGAAAATTCTTTTTAAGATGAGCTGGTAACAAACACCCCACTCGATACTTCTACTCTTACACATAAGAGTAGAAATATTTTCTATTTATTATAGCGTTGAAAGTGAAGTTACAAGGCAATACTAGCTTTCAATTCTCATTCTATAAATTTGATGATATCAAAGATCTGATAAATCATTATCTGAATCGCGAGTTTCATCTCCAGTAATAGTATACTGAGTTTGCTCTAAGCTAGGTGCTTGTTGGTTATGCTGCAAGTTAGACGAGTTGTTAGGAGCAACACATTCTTGATTCTGCAATATCATCTGCGCCTCTTCCATAAAAATAGGCCTTGTTATTGATTGTGCTATAAAACTTATACGCCCATTATTACTAAAATGTTCAGGCAGAGTATCTAGTTTTCCTTCAAGAGTAAAGCATAATCCTGCAATACTGTATGCTGCGCGCGAATGTACTAGCTCAGGAAATTTTTTAGCCAACTCTTCTTGAGAGACTTCTCCGTTTCTATGAAAGATAAATTCCAAAAATGGAACTGAGTATAATGATATATGGTTGCAATATTTTTGAATGTCTCTACGTATTACATTAACATCAACATAAGCGCTATTGTAATTAGTATTGTTTTTATTTATCATTGAATTATAAAATAAGTAGTTATTAAAGAATAATATGAGACAAGGTAACGATATTCTTTCTATTTATTATAGCGTTGAAAGTGAAGTTACAAGGCAATACTAAACTTCCAATTCTCATTCTATAAATTTGATGATATCAAAGATCTGATAAATCATTATCTGAATCGCGAGTTTCATCTCCAGTAATAGTATACTGAGTTTGCTCTAAGCTAGGTGCTTGTTGGTTATGCTGCAAGTTAGACGAGTTGTTAGGAGCAATACATTCTTGATTCTGCAATATCATCTGCGCCTCTTCCATAAAAATAGGCCTCGCTATTGAACTGAGTGTTGAAACTACACGCTCGTTCTGCTGAAGAAAATCCGTAAGGTAGTATGGTCTTCCATTAAGAGTAAGCCATAATTCATTAACGTTAGTTAACAGTACAGGTGACTCTCTTAGTTCGTGGAAACTTTCACATTCTTTCTGAGAAGGTACTTCATTTTTATGAGCTTTACTAAGAATAAACTCCAAAATGCGAGGTGAACGTGCTAAAATCTTTTGGCAACATTCATGAATATTTTCACGCATCATATCACGATCAAATATACTATTGTTTTTATTTATCATTATTTTTAAGTAAATAGATATACTTATCTAATAAGTACACAGAACAAAATAACAATTTGCAATAAAAATTAAGTTCATTCTATAAACTTAATGATATCAAAGATCTGATAAATCATTATCTGAATCATGAGTTTCATCTCCAGCGATAGTATACTGGCTTTGCTCTAAGCTAGGTGCTTGTTGTTGGTTATGTTGTAGATTAGACGAGTTGTTAGGAGCGGCACATTCTTGACTCTGCAACATCATCTGTGCTTCTTCTATGAAAATAGGCCTCGCTATTGAAGACATCACCGCATTTACCCTTTCATCATTCTGTAAAATTCTGGGGATGAAATATGATTGCCCTTCAAGAATGAGAATATGTAAGTCGTAAACACCGCATGCTAGTTTAGGTGAGTCCATTATCAGTGGATAATTTTGTATCAATTCTTCCCAAGAGACTTCTCCATTTTTTCGCAAGATAAATTGTAAGATTTCAGGTGAATAAAGTAGTATTTCATCGCAAAATTTGTGAATGTATTTACGTATCAGGTCGCGATCGAGAAGATCTTTAATATCTCCGAGGAGAAAGTCTTCAGTATTTTCAAGATTAGTTCTGTTTATCATTGTATATAAATAAATATTGATATTTAATAAGTATATGCGATTAAAACCAATTAAGCGATTCTCAACTAGGGTAAGATAAAAAGAAATTTAGAATGAGAATCGCTTTTGAGAAAGCTAGTATCAAGTGTGTTCACATTTGAAGAATTGGCCAAGAGTTTTTTATAATCTCAAAGCCAATTATAATCCAAAGTATAAACACACTAACTGACAATCTTATCAATTCTCATTCTATAAGTTTGACGATGTCAAAGATCTGATAAATCATTATCTGAGTCATGGGTTTCATCTTCAGTAATAGTATGTTCTAAGCTAGGTGCTGCAGCTTGCTGGCTTTGCTGTAGGTTAGATGAGTTGTTGTTAGGAGTAACGTATCCTTGACTTTGTAGCATCATCTGTACCTCTTCCATGAAGATAGGTCTTGCTATTGAAGATACCATAGAATTGACTATCTCATCACCTAGCCAAATCTGAGGGAGAAAACTCGCTCGCCCTTTTACGATGAGACAATATAAGTATTCAATACCATCCTTTACTTCAGGAAATTGCAGTATCTGTGGATAATTTTGTACCAATTCATTCAGAGAAAATATTCCCTTTTTCTGAAAGATAAATTCTAAGACTTCAGGCGAATAGAATAGTATCTCATCGCAAAATTCGTGAACGCATTTGCGTATTACGTTGTGATCAAGGAAGCCTTTAGTACTTGAGGGGTTAGTTTTGTTTATCATTATAAATAAAATATAAATATATTAAATGATTATATGTAATAGAGAATTATTAAGCTAATTCGATATCCCCACATTTGTCATGCAATCACATTAAAGTGGAGTAGAACAAAACCGTAATCTAAGATTTTCGCCTATCTATTTCTGCGGTTATTTTGTCGCAACATTAAAAGTGTTACCCAAAAACTTCCTCTATTTTTATGAGTAAGCTTATTCATATACATTCTTGAGATACTGCGTTCCATTATAAACTTTGTCCAAAAGCCATGAGGTTTTACAATTCCTACGATCCTTTTTGTACTATCGAAATCGTCATCATATGCGATTTTTTCGTTTTTTACCTTTTGAAGTGTATTTAATTTCTTTCTCTCTACTTTTGTCAAATCACCCTCTTCACATATTTCTGCTGATTCTATTTCATATTTGGAATTTTTTTTAACAGCAGATATAATAAAAATGCGAAGCAGCGTAAATGTCACAACTATAAAGATAGCTAATAATGCCCATGTATTGAACAAATTTCAAAATGCATCTCCATTTACTAAATTATAAAATGTCTTTTTAAAAGAAGCAAATTACTTAAAATTTAAGTATTATGATAATTCATCCAACCACCTTAATGATATAAAGTAGAATTTTAGTAGACTTATAGATCTTAGTATATTACACTCCCTGCTGTAAGGTGTTTGTTTATGAGATAAGCAGATGGATACTCAGAAAAAAAGAGAGATAGTTCAGCAATACCGTGTAAGTGAGAACGATACAGGTTCTCCTGAGGTACAGTGTGCCCTATTTACCGCTAAAATACAGAGTATCATTCAGCACTTACACACGGCCAAAAAAGACTTTAGCAGTCGTAGAGGTCTTGTGATGTTGGTTAATTCACGTAGGAGGTTATTGCAATACTTGAAGAAGAAGTCTTCCACTCGTTATAGCGAACTGATTAAGAAATTAGGTATACGTAAGTGATTTTTTATCAAGTGCTACTCAGAAGCTGTAAAGTATAGTGCAACACCAAGAATAAACTGAGAAAAATATTAGATGTTATCAGATACTTCAAAAATTCCTTTTGTATTGCGTAGCGATTACGTTCAACTTGAAACAGGCGCTCTAGCTACACAATCTGACGCCTCTGTAGTAGTAAAATACGGAGATACAACAGTGCTTTGCGTGGTAGTTTCCTCTCAATTAGAAAAAGATATGGGATTTTTACCGTTACAGGTAAATTACCATGAAAAGTTTTACGCCTCCGGCAAGATACCAGGTGGTTTCATAAAGCGTGAAACTAAGCTTAGCGAAAGAGAGATTTTAATTGCGCGTAGGCTAGATAGACAGATACGACCACTATTCGATTCGAGTTGTACTAAAACTGAAATTCAGATATCGTGTACAACACTTTCTTACGATCCTAAATTTGATCCTGAGATTGCTGCATCACTTGGTGTATCTGCTGCTTTATTGCTTTCTGATCTCCCATTTCGTGGTCCAGTTTGTATGGTGAAAGGAACTATATTTCAGAATATAAAATCAGAAATTATCACAGCATTTACTGACGCATCTGTAGTAATGATTGAAGGAAAATTTCCAGAATGTACTACTGATGAGTTTATATCGGCCTTGGAAACTATTAGGATTGAGTCAAATGTAGAGAAGCTTATTACTCTAGTAAAAGACTTTGTACAAGAATACAAAATCCGTGAAAAAAACAGTAAAAACCAAGACATCAATTCTGATATTGCTGAAATAAACTCAGTTTTTATGAATTCTCAACATGTAAATATACAAACAAAGTTAGAGAAACATAATATACTCTGTAATAACTTAATGAGGGCTAGTAACATCTCTAAGTACTTGGAACAAATATATCTACTACCAGATAAAAAGGCTCGTAAGAAAAATATCTCAATTTTAAGAAAATGTTTACTTCTTGAAATAACCAATTTGTACTCTAACCATCAAACTGAGAAATCTCTTTTTAAAAATATAGATAATATTACCAAAGCAGAATTTTATGAGCTTTGGGAAACTGGACTCCCAATAGAAGCTATTTCTCATTTTGTTGATAAGTATATAAGCGTAGAAAGTTCGAGTATTATGAGAAAAAATTTAAAGCACTCTCAAGTAAGGCTAGATGGTAGAAAGCCTGATGAAATAAGAATGCTTGAAGCATCTCACTCATATATTCCAACTGCCCATGGGTCTGCTTTATTCTCAAGAGGTGAAACCCAAGTACTTGCAGTTATTACACTAGGTGGTAAGCAAGATGAGCAAATCTCTGAAACGATGATAGGAAGTAGTAGAGAAAATTTTATGCTTCACTATAATTTTCCTAAATGGTCAGTTGGTGAGATATCAGCAAGTCCTTCTCTCAGTAGAAGAGAGATAGGACATGGAAATTTAGCGTTATCAGCAATTTCTGGAATTTTACCTAACGTAGAAAGTTTCGATTATACTATAAGAGTAGTTGCAGATGTGTTATCTTCTAATGGCTCGTCTTCAATGGCTACTGTATGTGCATCTTCTATTGCCTTAATGGATGCTGGTGTACCAATCTCAAAACATGTTGCTGGTGTTGCGGTTGGAGTAGTAAAGATAGATAATGAATTAATTGTGTTATCTGATATAAGTGGTGATGAAGATCAGTTAGGCGACATGGACTTGAAAATTACTGGAACTAGAGATGGATTTACTGCTATTCAAATGGATATAAAAATTCCTGGAGTACAATTTAGTGAATTAAAAACAGTACTCAATAAAGCTAAACTATCTTTGGATAGTATATTAAATTTTATGTATTCTATAATAAATATGCCATCAATTTCTTCCAATAGTCCTCAGACCATTACACTAAAAATTCCAAAAGAGAAAATTAGAAATGTTATAGGTCAAGGCGGCTCTACAATAAAACATATATGCGCTACTTCTGGTGCTAAAATAGATATTAGAGATACAGGTGAAACTAGAATTTTTGGGAGCGTGGAAGCAATAGAAAAAGCGCAACAAATGATAGCAGATATCACTAAAGATGTTGAAGTCGGTCAGGTGTATGATGGATTAATAATGAAAGTTGTAGATTTTGGATGTTTTGTAAAGTTACCTACTGGAGTAGAAGGACTATTACATGTAAGTGAAATTCCTAAAAATGATGCTAATCTTTTTGTTGAGGGCTATAGATTGAAAGTTAAAGTTATAAAAGCTGAAAATGGTAGAATCTCTTTAACAGCACATATTGAACATAGAACCACTCATTCTAAAAACGATAGCTTTAATGATGGTGAAGATAATGGTAGGCAAAGAACAAAGCTTAGGTATCGTAAGGAGAATTCATCTCAAGACACTTCTTGCGATGGAAGTGCTGATTCTAGTAATAAAAAATGGCGATTTACATAGAATTTTTTCCTAGTTAATTGCTAAATTTTCGCGAAATTAGTTTTATTAGGAGATAGCTCTTTATTTTTCATGTCTAATAATTTAAAGAACAGAAGAAAAATCGCTAATAAAAAGCGATTTTTCCATCTTTTAGTGCATTTATTGATTGATAAAGTTAGCAATATTTCTCTAAGCAGAATCATATGGCACCTCGTCTGTTTCTTTGTTTCGTTCTTAATCGTTGTAGTGGTGGTAAGTTCACTGCGATTTATGATAAATTTACCAAATTATGAAATTCTTGTTAACTACGAACCTTCGTCTATCACTAGAGTATATGATGTAGCGGGTAATATAATTGGAGAGCAATCTGCTGAATATAGAATACCTGTGTCTTTTGATGACATACCAAAAATTGTAATAGATGCGTTTTTAGCTGCAGAAGATAAAAGTTTCTTTGAACACAATGGTATAGATTTTACAGGCATAGTAAGAGCGTTAATACAAACTGTATTTAGACTTGGTAAAGGAAAAACGCCTGTTGGAGGTTCAACTATTACTCAACAAATTATTAAATCTATTCTTATTGGAAATGAACAAACAATTTCGAGGAAAGTAAAAGAAGCAATTTTAGCTTATAAAATAAGCAGTATTATCGATAAAGATGCTCTTATGGAGCTTTATTTAAATTATATTTTCTTAGGAAATAATTCATATGGTATAGTAGCTGCTGCACGTTCTTACTTTAATAAAAATTTATCTGAACTTTCATTACAAGAAGCTGCCTTGTTAGCTGCATTACCTAAGGCTCCTACAAAACTCAATCCGTTTCATAACCCTGAGTATGCATTAACTAGGAGAAATTGGGTCATTCAACGAATGTATCATGAAAATTTCATTACAAGGGATAAGGCTATAGAAGCTATAAATACTCCACTAACGTTGGCAACTCAAAATAAGAATAAAGCAATGGATTCGATATATTATTCAGAATATGGTAATCAAGTTCTAGAAGAAGCTAAAGCTATCTATGGTATAGATACAGTCAACGAATCTGGGTTGGTGATATACTCTAACATGGAGAAAGAGATTCAGCATGCATGTGTGAATGCACTTAATAAAGGAATAGAAAAGTACAGTGCTGAAAATGGAGAATTTCTCAGCGTTATAGATCATATCCCTAATTATGACAGTACATCACATAAGTCAGCAAAAATTGCCTTATTACGTAATTTGCAAACTAAATTTCTACATGAAAATGAAGTTACATATCACGATAATGTTATCTCAATCGGGGTAGTGGATAAAAAGACTGATACCTATTTATCAGTATTGGCTTTAGATTCTACTATTTTCACAATAGCTTATAATAAGCATAACAATCTTAAAAATACTTTATTCAACATCGGAGATGTACTACTGATCACAAAAAATCAAAAAAATGAGTACATTCCTTATCGAATACCTAAAGTAAATGGAGCAATTATAGTTCTTGAAAGATTTACCGGTAAAGTATTAGCTTTCTCTGGTGGATATAAGAATCCTTTGCTACAGCATGACTATTTTAATCGTGCATTTTTTGCAAAGAGACAACCTGGTTCTTTGATGAAAACTTTCATATACTTAAGTGCACTTAAGAAAAACTATACCCTCTCATCTATTCTTTCAGATGAGCCAATTTCACTTGATGCCGGTAATGGCGTAATATGGAGTCCTAAAAATTGGGATGATAAATTTATGGGAAACATCTCATTGATGGACGCATTTGCTCTATCAAGGAATACAGTAACAGTAAGATTACTGATGCAACTTGGATTACCTCAAGTTGTAGTACTTTGTAAACAATTTGGATTATATGATGACGATATAGATTATTCTCGTATCGGATATTCTTTTGCTCTTGGCACATTAGAGACAACTCTTCTTAAAATTACAAGTGCTTATAATACGATTGCAAGCCATGGACATAAGATAAATCCTCAACTTATAAATATAATATATGATAAAGCTGGAAACATAATACAACAAAATGAACATATTTCGATAAATGAATCATATGCTCAGAATATTAGAGATATGAATGAAAACACTAATAAAGATTATGAGACATTTTATGATATATCTTCTCAACAAATCATAGAAAAAAATATAGCTTTACAGGCACTTACCCTGCTTCAACACGCGACTAAAGAGAAATTTCAGAACACTAAGTTAAGTAATGCTGGAGGAAAAACCGGTACTACTAATGATAGTAAGGACGTGTTCTTTATTGGTTGTGGTGATAGGTATACAGTAGGTATATATATTGGCTTCGATACACCAAAAACATTAGGCAAAAATGCTTATGGTAGAAACATTGCATTACCAATTTTTGTCGATTTTATGGAAAAAGTACTACCAGATAATGTAGTATCGCTAGAACAGCAACCCTTTGTTTTGCATTTTATCCAGTAAAATTATATAATGTATGTACTTTTTGTACTATAGATATGAATAAAAATTCCTGTAAAAAAGAACGTCTAGCACAGCAATTGAAGCAAAATTTAGCGAGAAGAAAAGAAGTAATGCGTTCTAAAAAAAAATGTGGTGCTCAAAGTAGTGAGATAAAGCAAGATAATAATAAAAATGAAAACTGAGTCAGTAGAATGTATCGATAATAGTAAGATCGTTCAGCTACACTATTCTTCTATATGCCCACTTTCAAGGATGGTAAGAATTGCTCTACTAGAGCAAAAATATCAATTGCACCTAGTAGAGGAAAATTACGTACATGACAATCATGAAATACTTGCAATTAACCCACTTGGTACTTTGCCTTTTATGGTATTTCAAGATAATACAGTAATAAAGAATCTATGGGGTATAATAGATTATATAATAAATAAAAATGATATATTTGGGCATACTGTAATGCCGTCTTTTTTAAAAAATTTTGAGAGAGCTGAAATACTATTTAATGTTGAGTGGTTTTGTACAAAATTTTTTAATGATGTTACTCTTCCCATTATACAGCAAAAAATTGTGAACTTTACCACTAAACGTATTCCTCCCAATTCAACAAGTATAAGAAATGCTTTAAGAAATATGCATATACATATGGAATATTTGAAACTATCGCTAGCTGAAAGTAACTATATTGAAAGTAGTACACCTACAATTGCGGATTACAGTGCTGCAGCTCAAATATCTATTCTAGATTATACTGGAGATATTATGTGGAATACTATTAATAAAAGAATTAAGGGATGGTATTCATTGATAAAATCTCGACCAAGTTTTAGAACGGTGTTAAAAGACAGGATACTTTCTCTTTCCCCTCCTCCTCATTACGAGGATCCTGATTTTTGATTGAATAATCTGTATTTATAGAATAAATTTAATATAATAAACAATATTTTAATATAATAATTTTATTATCATCTATCTGCCATGAATATCGTAGATATACTCTCCTCAAAAATTAGAATTTCCGATCACATTGGACAATTTGTAAGACTAAAGGCAGTTGGAAATAATAGAAAAGTTGGTCTTTGTCCATTTCATAACGAAAAAACTCCATCATTTCATGTGAATGACGAAAAGATGTTTTTTCACTGTTTTGGTTGTGGTATAGGTGGAAATGTTGTGACATTTGCCAGTAAATATCATAAAGTGTCAAATGGCGAAGCGGTGAAAATGCTGGCGACGCAATATAAAATACAGCTTCCTACCATTAAGTCATCTGCAAGAATAGATAAGTTATACGATATCCATAACGTTATTACGGACTTTTATCATAAGAACTTACGCAAATCAAAAGAGGCAATAGAGTATCTTAAAAAACGTGGTATTAGTGATGAAGTAATTGAGCGATATAAGCTTGGTTATTCCTCAGGTAATGTAGAAGAGTTACTAGAAAAATTGAAAGCAGAGAACTTACTACAATATATAGATGACACAAAAATAATACGTTTGCATAATGGGAGGAAAGTCGAAATCTTTCATAAAAGGATAATTTTTCCAATTATGGATATAAATGGTCGTACCATAGGATGGGGGGGACGCTCGATACATGATACTCATCTTCCAAAGTATGTAAATTCATATGAGACCGAGCTTTTTAAAAAGAGTAATACGATGTATGGAATACATCATGCATTGCGAGCAATAAACACTAAGATATCACACAAAGCTTCAGATTTTGGATGCAGGATCATTGTTGTTGAAGGATATATGGATGTACTAAAACTAGCTAGTAAGGAAATTTATACAGGCGTTGCAGTACTAGGTACTGCAATAAACGTAGAACACGTAGTTAAAATATGTGATCTCGCGAAGAGTTATCCAGTTATCTGTATGGACAATGATAATGCAGGTAAAAGTGCTGCGCTCAGACTTGCATACTCTCTTATAAAAATTATATCGAAAACTGTTACTGCAGCTTTTTTCTCTACTACCTCTGAAAAAGATTTAGATGAATTTTTACATATTAAGACTTCCTCGGAATTATTAGCAGAGATTGATAAAAATAGTCTTTCTATATTAGATTTGGTTTTTGATGATATATGTGACACAACACAAGCTCCATCAAAACCAGAAAGATTTGCTATGATAGATAGCAAGATCGTCGAAATTTCTCAAAACATTCTTCAGCATGATTTTAAAAAAGATTGTCTCTATTATTTGAGAGGAAGACTATGGAATCTAAAAAAAGAAAATAAAAATGATAAAAAGCCTCTAGAAAGTATCACTACAAATAATAAAACTAAAAAGACTTTATTTTCTGAAGCAATAGTTATGGATTTACTAGCATTCTTATCTCATAATCTGCACTATCTTAAAAATGAAAAAGTATTATCTGTGCTAGAAGATTTACAAATAGGTGATAAAAAATTACAGAAAATTAGTGAAGCAATGAGAACTTACGGTGAACAGTACCGAAGCACGTATAATACTGATGAAATGAAAGAAGTAGAGGCTATTTTTATAGAGAAAAGAGAAATTTTACAAGAGCTTAATTTAGAAACTCTTCTTAGTTATTTTGAGCTAAATGAGTGGAAGCAGAAAAAAGAAGAATATGATAAAATCGACTTATCTCAATCAATCTCAGATACAGCACTTGGTACTATAGAAGATTTTGAAAAATATGCTTTTAAAGCTACTTTTAGCAAGGTAACGAGTTATTTTAAAAACATAGCGAAATTGAAAAAAAGAAATGATAAATTTTAATTACTAACCATCTATATGACGTTTTTATGCTAGGAAAAAATAAAAAGCTCTCCGCTACACAAGTTGTAAAGTCAAAAAATACCAAAGTAGGTGAGATGCAGCAAAAGTCAAAGAATGAAAAAAATTTAGATTTTGATGATAAATTAAAAGGGAAAATCAATAATATGGAAGAAGGTTATGAAGCTGAAGAAAGAGAAGAAGAAGAAATTCCTGTTAATATTACAAAAATCTATACCGATGAAAGAGGTAAGAACCAAGATCACGTACGATACTATCTAACTAAGATTGCTTCTACAGCACTTCTCACTAGAGAAGATGAAATGGAAATTGCAAAAAAGATTGAACTTGCTACTGCAGAATATAGAAAAGCTTTATTACGACATCCGCTATTTCTTAGGGCGCTTTTGCAAATGATAGAAGATATAAAAATAGGTAGTATACAAATTGCTAAAGTAGTTGATATAGAAAGTGTAGTAGCTCATCACTCTATGCAAGACGTAAAACCTCTATCTATGGAAGATGAGTTAGATAATGAAGATGTTATGGATTATCATCAAATGGGAGAAACTGATTCCCAAATCCATAGTGCAATATATCCTAAGATACTAGAACAGTTTGAGATGATGTACACTTTTGTAGATCAGGTTATCAATATGCAAAGACCTGTATTACAAATGTTTCTACAGGATAAAAAGATGAAACTTCTTAAAAATCCACAATATGAAAGCATGATTACAGAATTGTATAACATACTTTCAGAAGTGAAAATTACAGAAAGTACTATCAATAAAATGATGCGAAAAATACAAAATACTAAGGTAAAATTAGAAGAAGTTGAAAAATTGATAGCAGATTCTTTCTCTCGTTATGTAGACTCTCTATCTCGTACGGAAGTGATGCAGTTTTATGAAAAGAATATGACTGGGCAAACACTTTCCGTAATGCAAACTAAATTTAGTAATTTTATAAATTCGCTAGAAGTAGATAATGATACTAAGAATATTCTTAGAAGCGAGATATTAGAGTTAGCAATGGAAAAGATTACTATGATAGCAGAAGAATCATTTCTGGACATTTGGTCGTTTAAGAAAAGCATTGTAGAAATAGAAAAGCTTTCCTTAACAGTAATCACGACAAAGAAAAAAATGATGGAGGCGAATCTTCGTTTAGTGGTTTCGATATCTAAAAAGTACTTAAATAAAGGATTGAGTTTTTTAGATTTAGTGCAAGAAGGAAATATAGGTTTAATGAAAGCGGTAGATAAATATGAATATAAAAGAGGATATAAATTCTCTACGTATGCTACATGGTGGATTAGACAAGCAATTACTAGAGCTATTGCCGATCAAGCTCGTACAATAAGAATTCCGGTACATATGGCTGAAAGCATAAATAAAATAACCAGAGCAGCAAAAGAAATATCTCATCGTAACAATCGTGAAGCAACTTCCGAAGAAATAGCCGAACATACTGGAATTTCAGTAAAGAAAGTAAGAGAGATTATAAGAATTTCAAGAGATCCAGCAAGTTTAAATGCTCCTACTAATGATGAGCAAAACGAAACTGGAAACAATATAGAAGGAGAAGTTGGAGAAAGTCCTGGTACTATTGCTGCAAAAGATTGGTTAGAATACTACACTACTGTCATTCTGGTACTTAATCTTACAGCTAGAGAAGAAAGAGTTATTAGAGAACGTTTTATTATGGAAATGACATTAGAGGAAATTGGCTTAGTACTTGGTGTAACAAGAGAAAGAGTCCGTCAAATAGAAGGAAAAGCATTAAGAAAAATGCAAAAAACTGATAATATGAACATGTCTCGCCCTATAGGGAATGAAATAATATAGCTTCTAAAGATTTCTAAAATGACATCAAAGGTATAGTATGATTGTCATAGCATTTTATGAAGTTCAAACTATCTATCCCTACAGAGATACACTAAATATATAAGACAATGGTAAGGAAACGGAGACAACAGACAAATACGGACTTAAATTCTTAAATATCTACGGAGGCTAATGGTGTAAAAACTATACCAATCAAGTTAGTACTACAGGAACCTCAGTGCTTCATCTATTAGCAAATGCGAAGCAAGATAGGTAGGAAATAACAAAAAATAAGTACTTGATATACTTTTTTTCTAGCAAAAAAAAACTTAACAGTTAACAGAATTTCACAAAAGATACACCATGAATCAAAAAAACATTGGTATGTTTTTTTGATTTTTTCATGATGAATTTCTGAACTTACTTAAACAAACTTACTATCTCTAGATAGTTGAATTATTTTATTTCTACAGTACAACCTGCAGCTTTAAGTGTATTTGCAAATCCTTCAGCTTCTTGCTTAGTAACTTCACTTTTGAGAACTTTAGCTCCACCTGATGACAACTCATCAGCTATTGCTTTAGCAGCAACAAGCCCCTCAAGCGCGCCAACTTCTTTAATTGCTTTCATCGCATCCATTCTTTTATTAGGGTCTATTGCTGTAATGATGACGTCAAAAGCCGTTTTCTCTTGAGATTCTGCAGCAGGAGCAGCTACTTGGGCAATTGCTGCAACAGGAGCGGCTGCAGAAACTCCCCAAGCTTCTTCTAGCTCTTTCACCAAAGCTGCGATTTCAGCAACAGATAATTCCGAAAGAGTCTTTATTAAATCGTTTTTCATGACGTTACTATGGAAATTACAATTAAAAGTCGTGTACTAACGATAGTAACATACAACAGGTTTTGCTGAAAAGCTATCGAAAATTATACCAATCTCAGAAGAAATCACTGATTACTGTGAACTGTTAGATAGTTTAGAACTTTTAGTTAAATTTAACATTACTGCATGCTTTACGCTTTTTGCACTATGCATATTCAAATAATGTATCACGACGCTATCTTGTTCTTTTCCATACATTTGAATCATACCAAACCCTGGTATTGATACAATTGCGTATGACATCACAGCACCCATGATGTTACGACAAAAAGAATCCCATATTTTAGAAGCTTCATTTTGAGTTATATCATGTTCTTTCACAAGAGTTTCTATTATCCTCTGAGAATGCATAACGTTTTCTATTTCTACGTTCATATGGAAAAATTATACTCATTTGCATTATATACGGACTATATATACACTACTTAATATAAAATACCAATATATCTAATAAGAAAATACGCATAATTCATAAGAAGTATAAAGCTTAGATTACTGCTTCTAATTATAAGATCATTCTTTTAAATACTTTTTCCACTTTTCTTTGGTGTTACAAGAGCGTTTTGCGATTCTTTCAATGCAACTTTCATTTCTGTATCGACACGAGTTACGTTTTTCAAATTACTTGTTATCTTCTTAAAATCTTCATTAGATATTGCTACTTTCAGATTTTCACTTTTTTGAGCTCCAAAAGTCTTAGAAGCAACAGAATCTCCTAACTGCTCGAATTCTGGAATTGGTAAAGAAAAACCTTTTACTTCAACATTAGAACTTGTTATGTTAGGAAGCATAGGAGATTTAGATTTATGAGTTACCTTAGATATTGCTTTTTTAACGAGTGCGGTAACGCCTACTGTAAAAGCACTTATTATCAAAACATGTGGTATAACTTTCATAGGAGCAATAAGTTTTGATAATGCACGAGTTCCGAAAAATAAAGCAGCACCTGTTGCTGCAGCTGCAGCTGCAGCTGTCACATATTTTAGAGCAAAAGCTTTCTTACGTGTATTGGTATTGCTATCATAATTAATTGCATAAGGCTCCTTTCCCTGAGGAGATGTTATATCTTTACGTATTTCTACAGCAGTTGCACATCTTGCCGTTTGTTCTGGATCGTTAATTTGTAGTAACATAGCGATTTTGGGTACAGTAGAAGGCTTTATATCAGCAGAATTGAGAGTTATTTGGATTCCATCCTCTCCTCTAATCTTTTTTTGTAAATCTTCATATAATTGCGTTATGGGAGGTTCTTTACTTATAGCTTCTAATGCACTACTTTTCCCCAAAGCTGTACTCATATCTATATAATTAAGAGGACTAGTACGTACAGATTCTTTACATTCTCTGGCATTAGTATTAATAGCATCATAAAATTCTGCTAACGTATTACTTTCCAGTAGCTTTTTGCCTTCTTCGGTATTTGGGATTGTAGCAAGTACTTTATTCAATAGCATATGAGAATGATATGCCAGCATACCATTAATAATAGCCGTTCTAGAATCATTACCAGGAAGTGGTTGAACGGTATTGTATTCGTTCATTATTTCTTCAATTCCTTTATTGAAAGCTTCTAAAACATTACCGTTCTCTCCTTTAGCACTTTCATTATCAAAAGAAAAGGAAATTTTCTTTTCAATATCTTCAAATTTCTTTTTTATTGACGTCATTTCCGGCGCCGTCACATTCGTAGCAGCTTTATTTGTTTGCATATCAATCATCAATTAGATATTTCAATATTTAATTTTAACTTCTTTTGAATGAAATTACAATATAATACTATATTAGTAATATTAAATTATCTATTAATTGCTATAAGGTAATTCTGTACTCTGTTTATTATTTCATTTCTTTCTAAAAAAGAAGCTATCAATTTTACATCCGGTCCGTGACTTTCTCCAAACATTAAACTTCTTCTGATACATTGCATTAAAGCTCCTTTTTGCATTCCTAAAGATACAGCTATAGCAAATAATGATTCAAGTATCGTTTTTATTTCATTCAACGAAATCTGTTCACTACTATCGTCCTGTAAGAGTACTAAAAATTCTTGCAATATAGTACTATCACCTAAATTATCACCATTTTCAGTAGAATGGATGACAATGTCTTTATTAGAAGGTAGTATGTATCTTTCAACAAATAATACTAATTCTTCGAGGGTACAAAATCTATCTATTAATTCTCTACAATTAATTACTAACTTCAATTTACTAATGTATACCTCATTATTAATGAGGATGCTCTTCGTATCATGAATACGTAACATCTCAATACAAGAATTGAATAAATATTCTGAAGACGAATTTCTAATGTAATGAAGATTTATATTACGCAATTTAGCTATATCAAAGCGAGATGGAGATTTAGAAATCTCATCTATGGAAAATTTTGATAAAAGTACGGAAATATCTGCTATCTCCGTAGTACCGTCTCCTCCCCACCCTAATCTTATCAGATAATTTCGTAAGGTCTCAGGGAGATACCCCATTTTTTTATACTCCTCGACTGATACTGCTCCTTTTCTTTTGGATAGCTTTTGTCCATCCATATCATGAATTAAAGGAATATGAGTATACTTTGGCACATCCCATTTCATCCCATTATATATAAGTATTTGACGGAACGTATTAGAAATATGATCATCCCCCCTGATGATATGATTTATCTCCATATCGTGATCATCTACTACAACGGCAAGCATGTATGTTGGGGTACCATCAGATCTAAGCAATATCATATCATCTAACTCGCTACGAGCTACAGTAAGTTTCCCTCTCACTGAATCAATAAAAGATACGTGCTCAGCATTATTATCAATACAACCGGATACTCTCAGTCTTATTACTGGATTGCGCCCTTCTATAGGCGGTGGTGGTACGGCTACGCTCCATGGACTAATAAGTTTTTTTGTAGGATGTAGTTGATGGAAATTATCTATCTCCTCTTTTGACATATAACAGTAATACGCTGCTCCGTTTTCTACAAGAGAATAAGCAACTTCTTGATGTCGTACTTTATTAAGAGACTGAAAAACAGTTTTATCATCCCAAGTTATACCAAGCCATGACATGCTATCTAGTATAGAATCAACCGCATCTTCCTTTGTTCTCTGAGAGTCTGTATCCTCTATTCTTAACAGGAATTTCCCTCCATTTTTCCTAGAAGTAATCCAATTAAAAAGTGCAGTCCGAGCTGAACCTATATGTAAATATCCACTAGGAGAAGGTGCAAAACGAGTAATTATCATGACCAAAATTCTAATCCTAAATTTTCATAGATTGCTCTTGCAAATGGAAAGGTGGAACCAATTAACTCAGCTTTGGAGATAAAAAATAATATAAATATATTTATCAGTAAAAATAATACTAAAAAGCAACATATGATATTAAAAATTACTTTTTTTGTTCTTAAGTAATTTTCTCCTTCAACATACCCAGCATTTTCAACTGAGTGTATTGTATCATACTGGCCAATAAGTTCTGGAATAAGATCAGAAGCTTCAGCAAGCCATTCATGTTCGCATATACTGCATCGTACGAATCTTGGATGATCCGTCAATAAAGCCCCCTCCGGCATTCTGAATACTGCACCGCAGTTGTCGCAGCGTATGTTGCTCATTTTTTATAAACGAATACATCGTTAGTCGATGCTATTTTAATAAAACACATCGCCAATAAATGAGATTGTATAAAGCTTATAATAAAACTTCAACTATACTCAAAAAAGCACTCCATATTAGTAGATTTTAAAATTTTTCGTACTCATATCTTATATCAAAAAAAACTTATTCGTCCCTTTATTTCAGTTAGAGAGATAATGACAAATATTTCATATACCATTTCATACTTGTGATTGACATTAACAAAGCTATTGAGTACGTTTGGAGCGTAGACCCCTTCGTCTAGCGGTTAGGACACCACCCTTTCACGGTGGTAACGCGGGTTCGATTCCCGCAGGGGTCACCACTTTTAGTTGGTGTATTTCGTCATCAATACCTCATTATTACTCCTCCAAAAGTCATTCCTGCCCCAGCTGACAGTAGCATGACTAAGTCTCCTCTTTGGAGTTTTCCACTATTTATAGCATCTTCTAGTGCTAAAGGTATGGAAGATGCGGAAGTATTTGCGTGTTTTTCTATAGTAGTTATAAATTTATCGATACTAACTCCTAAAATATCTGCAACATTATTTATAATTCTTATATTAGCCTGATGTGGTATAAACCAATTTATGTCCGTTAATGCTATCGAGTTTTTTTCTATTAGGGAAGTTGCCATCTGCACCATCCCACTTATAGCTTTTTTAAAAACCTCTTTTCCATTCATACGTAACTTCCCATTCCCTAAAGGAGTTTCTACAAACAAAGAACCAACTTCGTTTGTATTAGCAATAATATTAGTACCTATAATACCTGCATTCTCACTGATATGCGAGAAATCAGCTATATTATCTGATAATAATACTGCAGAAGCACCATCTCCAAACAATATACATGTATTCCTATCACTCCAATCTACAAGTCTTGACATTATATCAGCTCCTATAAGAAGTGCTCTAAAAGGAGATGTAGAAGAACGTCTATGAAGCATATGCAATCCATTTATTACATGCATACCATACGTAAAGCCTGAACATGCCGCTTGCAGATCGAAGCTAAAGCATTTACCATTCTGGATTCCAAGCTTATTTTGAAGCATATTGGCAGTAGATGGAAATGATGAATCTTGAGTTGTAGTTGCCACTACTATGCAATTTATATCGTTAGGAGATATTGACGTAACTCCTTCAAAAAGTTTTTTACATGCATTATACGACATTAATGTCGTAGTTTCATCTTCTCCATTTGCTATATATCTCTGAGCTATCCCCGTTCTACTCTTAATCCATTCATCACTTGAATCTATATTTGCTATAATATCTGCATTAGTAACACATCTTGTAGGAAGATACGAAGATACGTTTAATATAGAGAGAAACATGCTTTTTTTGGTGATATACTATACTAATTTGCTATGAATCTTATCATAGACGTCTCATAATAACTATATTAATCAAATTCTGGTTCTGTTCTCACTTTTATACCAGAAGTTCTCTCAAGCATTGTATTTTCCTCCTTAAGCTTTATTAATTCTAAACAAGTAACTACTCCTTCCCTGCTATAAGTTATTGCTTCTTTCTCAGTCATTTTAGGTTCAATTACTATTATTCCAATTGGCATATTCTGAATTGTTGCGAAGTTGGTAATACTGCTGATCAAATTACATATGGTTGAATACTTATCAAAAACTGAGGGAAATAGTATAACGTCTCCTACTACAACTATTGCTCCCAATAATTCTCTGGATTCGAACAATATATTCATAAAGATAGAAGCTTCGAATATTCTACTTTTCAAAGTATATACTTCAGGCTCTACTTGATTCGTAGCTAATATTTCTTGGACAGTACTAATAGAACGTACTAGAAGTTTACTTTCTTCTCCTAGAACTAACATTAAGACTCTGTTTGTATACATCAAAATATCAATGTTCATTGCAATGCAATTCACTTTAGCGTTACTATATTCATAGTAAAGATATATTATCTCCTTTACTTGGAATAAAATTTTGTATATCTGAAAATCTCGTCCTGTTTTTCGAAAATGAATTCTGTTATAATAGCGTAAAAACATATAAGAGAGTTATAAAAACTGTGTTCAGTTACACATCTAGGATGCATTTTAATTGAAAAAGGATATTGTTAATGGAATGAAATTTCGTTTTGCCTCACATAATACCACCACTATGATGTGTACAATAGATCATGCGGTGAGGTATTTACATGCAGCTGCAAAAAATAAAGAAACTGTATTATTCATTTATGGAGAGACTTGTAGCGGTAAATCTGATTTCGCTATGAAACTTGCTAACATATTTCCTGCATGTATTATTAATGGTGATTCTACTCAAGTATACCAAGAAGTAGATGTTCTTACAGATCAGCCATTAAATAGTACTAAAAATATAAAACCACATTATCTATACGGATTTTATGATGTATTAAGTAAAAAACGTTTTTGTGTAGCTGACTGGTTTTATATGGCATTAGAAGAAATATCACATGCTAGTGAAAACAATATAACTCCGATAGTTGTAGGAGGCACTGGTCTTTATATGTACGTTCTTTTTCATGGTTTACTATCAAAAGATGGAGAAGTGAAGAAAATAATTCATAAAGGACTAAAAGATTGTTATAAAAAAGTTATATGTGTATGGTTACATCCTGATAGAAGATTTTTGTACGAAAAGATAAATTATAGAACAAGTAATATCTTGCATAATGGTGCTATCAAAGAAGTAGAAAATATTATGGAAAAAGCTCATAAAATTCATTTTCCACTAGAAGATATACCACGTATCATAGGCTTACATGATGTAATGCAGCATATTAAAGGCGATTTACCGTATCCACAACTCTTAGAAACGATGCAACAAAAGACGAGAAATTACGCTAAAAGACAAGTAACGTGGTTTTCGCATAAAATGATTCCTGATATTATAGTTAAAGTTTAATATAGAAAATCACATAAGAACTAAATGTGCAGCAAATCACTTTTTTTAAAATAACCTATCTTAGAAGCAATTCAGGAGTAATTGCAACTTTATAAAGAATAATGTGCTAGGAATTTTATCAAAATATCAGTTAAATGGGAAAGCTTATTTTTTTATACTAATCCCTTGAAAGTTATAAGCTTCTCTACAGCTCCTCCACTTTCTTAGTACCAGCAGTACGATGGATAACTCTGCCCTTTCTTAAATCATACGGACTTATCTCAACAGTAACTCTATCGCCTACTAATATTTTAATTCTATTTTTTCTCATTTTCCCAGAAGTATAAGCAATAATTTGATGCTGATTATCCAACTCCACTCTAAACATAGCATTTGGCAAAAGCTCTATAACTTTACCATACATTTCTATCATATCATCCTTACTCATCTAGGTATGCACATAAAATAGTTTATAAAATCGAAGAAAAGTGGTACGCCTAAAAGGATTTGAACCTTCGACCTTTACCTCCGGAGGGTAACGCTCTATCCACTGAGCTACAGGCGCATAAAACACCATTATTGCCGTGAAAAGAGTGATTTTGTACGCAACATCATCAACTTAAGATGAAAGTTCAGGTAATTGCTCACCCTCTTTAAGGGTTACTACAGCTTTTTTATAACCAGACACCACTCCCTTTCTACCACGAAACACTCTTACAGAAGGCTTCACGTTAATGATATTTACCTTATCTACGCTTGCATTTAAGAATTTCTCTACGGCTTTTTGTACAAGCAACTTGGTTGCGTCTTTAGAAACAACAAAAGTATATTTTCTTTTGTCTTTTTCTCCTGTCTTCGAACTCACTTTCATATTTTTCAGTAGTTCAGTTTTCTCTGAGAATCTCACGCTTTTTATGACGTCATATAAGCTATTTATCGGCATATTTGATGTATTTTAGCACATAATATCTCACGTAGGGTACACGCAAAGTTGCTATTTCGCAATTAGTATTTACTTATATGCATGTCATGTATACCATTTGCAAAAAATTTCATTTAGATATGGATAAAAAATTTTTTGCTGTACTGCTACTCTGTATATCTCTTTTGATTGGGTGGCAGATATTCGTGGTACCGTTCTTTATCAAAGATTCCGAAAAGCAGGAAGCATTAGCAAGAAAGTATGAATACCTAGAACAATCTGTAGATCTTACGGAGGATACAACTTTACAAAACGTGAATCTTATTGACATAGAGAATGATTTGATAAGAGTTCGTATTAATCCCTTAGGTGTAATATTACATGAAGTAAACTTAAAGAAATTCTCCGATCACAATGGAGAAGCGGTAGACCTCTTATATAACAAGCATAATTCTCCACAAAACTATAAATGTATTTTTGGACTTCATAGTACTTCTTCTGAACAGTTACCTGAAGATTTTTACCCTTCCGCTCAAAGTAATTGGAATCTTTATAAAGCTACTAGAGATAGTGCTACCTTAGAATTTCAAAATAAGTATGGAGTGAAATTTTATATATCGTTTGAAATAGGAGAAAATTATGTTTTGTCTGTCAAATACTGGTTTGATGGAAAGTTTCCTATAAAAATTACCACTTATCCTTCTGTAAAAATTCAAAAAAATACTAAAGAATATCAGTACTCCATAATGTACTTTAAAAATGATAAGCTGTATGAAATAGGACAATCAGATGATGAAAGGTTGGCCGCTAACGATATTAAATGGCTTGGTATTGGGGAGAAATATTGGCTATTAGCTACTTTTTTTCACCAAACCAGTAGTATGAAATTTATCGCTAAATCGGTAGAAGTAGAAGGAACAAAATTAATAGGCTATAGAGTGATGATGAGAGCAAATAATGCACTGTCATTAGGGGAAAAATCTGAAATATTATTATTCATGGGACCTAAACAACACTCAATAGTGCAACAATGCGAAGAAAAGTATTCTCTAACACTTTTTCGTAAAAATATGGATTTCGGAGTACTATACTTCATAGTAGTACCGATATACACATTACTTATGGAGATCAATAAATTAACCAATAATTTTGGAGTGTCCATTATATTGCTTACAATTATCATTAAAACTTTGCTAGCTCCTATTGCATATTCTGGAGCAAAAAATACTAGGAAAATCAGTCTTATTACTCCAGAGATAGAAAAGATTAAACAACAGTATGGAAATGATAAGATAGCGGCACATAATGCTACGATGACGTTATATAAGCGTTATAAAATAAAGCCACTGCGTACACTACTGATGCTTTTAATACAGCTTCCAATCTTTTTCTCGTTATATAAGATCTTCTCGATAGCGATAGAAATGCGACATGCCCCATTTGCTTTTTGGATTACTGATTTATCGATTCCAGATCCTAGTAACATCTTTAATTTATTCGGGTTACTTAATATATCACTCCCAAGTATACTGAATTTAAATTTACTGTCTTTGCTTATGGCAGGTACGTTATTTATACAACAAAAAGTACAGATGCATGGCGTACCTCAAAGCCCTGAGCACAGTTTAGCATTTAAAATAATGCCTGTTATAATGCTATTCGTATCGCTTTCATTTCCTTCGGGATTAATGATATATTGGATTACTAGTAACGTATTTTCCATAGTGCAACAGTTTTATATGCGTTATGCATTGAATAATATAAAGTTATAAATGGGCAAGACACTACTAAAAAAGAGAGAAATACTTGAAGTATTCGAAATACTTCATTCTTCTATTTTTAAGCCGCAAATAGAACTTAACTACTATAATCCGTTCTCACTTTTAGTAGCTGTAATATTATCTGCACAGAGCACCGATATAATGGTTAATAAAGTGACAGATAAATTATTTAGCGTAGCTAAAACTCCTAAAGAATTTATAGAATTAGGAGTAGAAAATCTGAAACAGTATATTAAATCTATCAACTACTTTAATGTTAAAGCAAAGCATATTATCGAATGTGCAGTATTACTCCTAAATAGAGATATGCCTGATACTCTCGAAGAACTCATCAAACTTCCAGGTATTGGTAGAAAGTCAGCTAATGTAATACTCAATGTAATATTTCATAAAAATACAATAGCAGTCGATACTCATGTTTTTAGAGTTTCTAATAGAGTTGGACTTTGTAATACACAAAAACCACTTCAAACTGAACTTATATTAGAAAAGGTAATACCAAAGCATTTTTTAAAAGTAGCTCATCACCTTTTAGTGTTACACGGAAGGTATATATGCAAGGCAAAAAAGCCGTTATGTGCAGAATGTAAAATTAATAAGCTATGCAAATTTTTGAAGATATGAATGTACAGTAAAGTACTTATTTTGCTCTTTTCTTATTCTTCTTTTTCCTTCACGTATATTATATATTAATAACTTTTATTCATATCATTAAAAAAACTCTCAGTAATAGGTTTTTTATTATTAATAATAAAATCTTAATAATTTGGTATTATGGCACGATCAAAGAAAAATTATAAATTAAAACAAGCATACAATTTTTAACGTATAAGTTTCGAAAAATGAAGATTCATAAAATATATACGCCAAAGCCATTTGTGAAATGGGCAGGAGGAAAAAGAATGATATTAAATGAACTTCTTGCCACTCTACCAAAAAAGATAAATAACTATTACGAGCCTTTTATAGGAGGTGGTGCTTTATTTTTTCAGATTTATAAAATAGCAAAATATTCTTATCTTTCAGATTTAAATTTTTTCCTTATTGATACATATAATACAATAAAAAATGACGTAACAACACTTATTGAAAAATTGCAATATCATGAAGTAAATCACACTAGAGAATATTATTATGAAATTAGAAAGAACTTTCAGTATTCAGATAATTTGATAAAGCATTCTGCTGAATTTATATATCTTATGAAAACATGCTATAATGGACTTTATAGAGTGAATAAGGATAATAGATTCAACACTCCTATTGGAAATTATAAAAAGCCTAATATTTGTGATAGTACAAATTTAGTAGCAGTTGCGAAAGCACTTAAAATGACCGATATTCGGTGTCAAGATTTTGAATGTATAAAACCTAAAAAAGATGATTTCGTCTATTTTGACCCTCCATATAACCCTATCCAAAATAACTCTTTTGTGAAATATACTGAACATGGATTTCATGAACAAGAACAGGTCAGACTTAGGGATTTTGCAGTAATGCTTGGAAATAAAGGTGTTAATGTGATGATTTCTAATTCTGATACCACTCTTATTAAAGAGCTTTATTCCAATTTTAAAAGTCGGAAAATTTCAGCACCGAGAATGATAAATTGTAAAACAAATGGTAGAAAATCAGTATTTGAAGTGTTAATAACAAACTATTAGATTTGTTTTTATTTATTATCATTTTGTTATAAAAATTTTCCATCTTTTCCTTTTGTTCTGTTTATAGAACTAATTCTTGAAAGAAAACTTCTATCAGACGGTATTATTCTACCTAAAATACTTTTAGCTCGTTTACTTATTGGAGCATTTATTACCATCGTATTACTTTTATCTCTTACCTCTTTACTCTTTATTTGCTCATATAATTTCTTTTTCAAATTACTATATTCATCACTTTCAATTACCTTTACTAAGGAATCATCAGTAGCACACTTAAAATCTAAGATAAGTTTACGCTCTTGTTTTTCAGCATCCAATTCTTTTAATGATGCTTCGTATATCAATTCCAGATTCTTAACTTCCGCCCTCTCCTCAAGAGTTATGCTATTTCGTAATTTATCAAATGCTATTTTTCGTTCTTTTTTATCTGTAGGTAATTTTTCTAATAATTTAAATAAACGTTCTGCACAATTTGAGATTGCTACAAATTTGGTATTTAAAGGCTCTTTAACTTCTTTTTCAGAATTCTCCAATAAAATAAGTTGTTCCTTAAAATTCTCTAATTTTTCTTCTAACTCTTGAATCTTTTCTGCAACTGCAAGAACTGCTTTTGCTTCTTTTATTGTATTAATTTCAGATTTTGATAATTCTCCTTGCATTTTTTTTATTTTTTTAAGATTTTGTACAAGATATAAATCCTTGATAATTTTCGAATTTTCTGCAGGTTTAATATCTTTCACAAGTTTCTCATTTCGTTGTAACCACTGTTGCATTTCCAATATTTGTGTTTTTTTATAACGATCAACATATGTTTTATTATTAAAAGTAGCAATTTCCTCTTGTAATTTTGTTATTTTATAGGATAAGTCAGATATTTCAGTATTTTCCGACAATTTTTTGAATTTCTGTGTTATCTCACTTTTCTTAGAATTAATTTCATTTTCTATTTTCTCTAACGTATCACCAGTTATTTCTTCTTGGTTATTTAAAGCCAAAATCCCTCTAAGTTTAGATATCTCGTTTTCTATTCCTTTTATTGTATCAATATCTCTTTCTTTTTCTAATAGAGATGTAATTATCTTGGAATTGTCATCCAATATTTTCTCATTTGCTTTTAAAATTGGTTTATATAAAGCTGCCCTCTTTGCTATTTCTAAAAATTCAGAAGAATGTTTTATATATTCTACCACACCTTTATCATGCCGTTTTGTATCGAGCTGATTTCTAACACTATCATTCCATATCTGTTTTAAAGTTTCGTAACCACTTCCGTCTTTAATTGCATTTCTAAAAGATTGTATTGCATCCTTCTGAGATGAAGTCAAATTTTCTATAACGCTCAGTATCGCATTATCTGCTTTAGATTTTGCAAATTCCATATCTTGAATATCTTTTTTCTCTCTTTCCTCTAATACCGCAACAACTTCTTTAGCTTCTTCTAATCTCATCATAGCTATCCTAAGAATTTCATTTTTTTCGGTAGCTGCATTTTCTAAACTATCTCTCTTTTTTAATAAATCTAAAAATATTTTTCTTTCATTCTGAACTTTTTGTATCTTTTGACTGTATCCATACATTTCGTATTGTGTTCTGGATTCTTTGATTGGTAGAACTGGTTCTTTTACAATTTCACCAGTCGTGGATGCTAAAATAGCTTTTTCCTCTTCTACCTCACTTCTTTTACTTTCCACTATCAAAGAATCAACTTTTCCTTCGGCTACTGAATCACCTTTTTCCATTTTAATTGAGTCAGTAATAGCAGTATCTTCTAGTTTTTTAACCTCTTCCGTAGATTTCTCTTTTTTCTTAAATAATTTAACTGCAGCTCCAACAGCTACATCAGCGATTCCATAAAATGAAAAGAAGGAATTGGTGAAAAGTACTGCACCAACTAATGGCATAGGAGCAACAATTGCAGTTGCAGTTAAAACTCCACATAATGCTAACGTTTTGGCAGCTATTCTCTTAATTGAAGAATCAAATAATTTCTTAGTATTTATACTATCTCCTTTAGCTAAAGATGAGTAAGTATTTTTCAGGTTCTCATTATACTTTAGTTGTCCTTCAAAATCATCTAGCATCATAGAAGAAGTAGAAAGCGCTACGCTAGGCGCTAAGTAAGCCCATATTATAGAAAAAATACTCTTAGTAAAGTTTGTTGCAAATTCGTTAAGTGTAGCTGTAGTAATTAACTCTTTCTCTCTTATATCGAGTGTATCTTGATATTTCTTATATTCTTTTGCTGATTTAAATAATGTAGATCCAATTACAACAGCATTCTTCACAGGTAATCCCACACTGTTTAATCCTTCAGTAGTTGCGGTAATAAGAGGTGCAACTCCTGTTGTACTTAAGTTATTCATAAAATTTCCTACTGTAGCCGCTCTAAATGCGCTTTTAGCAACGCTCCCTGCTTTATACAGCCAGGCAATGGTTGATTTATTTACCTCTTCTTCAAGCTTATCTTGAAGTTTTTCTTTACTTCTTTGTAATTTCTCCAAAAGTATTAGTTTTTTCTCCAATTCAAGTTGTTTCTCACTTAAGTCTTTTATTATTTGATAGTCAGGATGCTCTCTTCTATCCTTAAGATGACTTTTATTCGCTATCTTCAAAGAATTAAGAGTATCTCTTGTTTTTTGAAGTTCTTTTTTAGCTTCTTCTACTTTAAGCTCTTTTATTCCCACAACTGCAGTAAGCAATTTTTGAAATTTCTCTCGAGAGCTACCACTGTCATCCTTCATTTCTTCAAAATTTTCTTTCTGAACTGCGAGTGTTTGTGCTAAAGCTCCGTAATCATGAGTAAGTAGTTCATCTTCTAATTTCTTTAATTTCTGAGAAAGAGTAGTAGCCCGCAACCGAAAATCTTCTCTATATTCGCTTTGTTCTTTTAAAATTCCACGAACTTTATTTTGCTCTGCTATATCTTTTTTGATTTTATCTTGTTTATCATTTAATTCTTTAATGTTTACGTTTATCTCAGCACTATCCTCTTTTGATATAATATTTTCTTGTATCTTTTTATCTAAAAGTACTTTTTTACTCAATATTTCGTTTTGAAGTTTTATCTGCCCTTTTTCAAGGCTATCGCTTACTATTAGAGGAGTTCCAATATATTCAATGGCGATATCTTCATCGTTTACTACTACAGATTCTACCACAGCGGCATTTAACCTAACTTTTTCAAAATGAATTTTTTCGATTATTGTGTCTTTTTCCAAATTTCCAAGGTCAAAATTAGTATCTTTCATTTTTAACTGCTTAAGATAGCATTTATCAAATTGACTGCCCTTTATATCACTATCATGTATCCTTAATTTTTTACTTACTATGAGAGCATTGAATTCTGAGTTTGGAAGCGTGCAACTTGTAATATCCATCGCTTCTATATCAGAATTTTCAGCTTTAAAAGCCAATACTGAGTCCTTCATCACTATTGATCTCCCATTGCATTCTTTCATTTGTATTGAATGTTTTTTATGAGATAAAATATCTAACTTCTTTTTATATAATTCTTCTATACGCTCCTTCATTTCTATGCTAACAAAGTTTTTTATACCAAAAAATTGAGAATCTCCTACATTTGAATCATCTTTTACCACTCCCTTTTGCACTCTCTTTTCTCCTTTTTTTGGTATCCATTCCTCAAACTCTTTTAAAAGAGTACCTTGCTTTATAACACCAAATCCAACAAAACGCTTATCAGCTGCATACTGCTTAAAAATTTCCTCCCTTGCATCATTCCATAATTTATTTTCTATAGAATGTTTCGCATCAAACGTCATGATTGTCTTACAGTCAATAAAAGTAGCTGTTCCAATATCTCCGGTAAAAGTATTATCTCCAAGAAAAATACAATTCTTAAACGTGCAATTCTTAATTGTAGTTGGTGGAAGATCGTAAAATACTACATTTTCGTACACTGTATCAGTTTCTATTCTAGAAAGAATATCACATTTCTCCCATTTATCACCTTGCCTTAAAGTAGACTGAGGAGTCCATAAATCAGCCTCTAGAAAGCTCAATTCCTTGCTTAATTCTCTATACTTTTCTATTTTTTCTAAAATTTCTTTTTCTTTTTCCGTTTTTTTAGAATTTCCTGATATTTCTAGACTTTTGGCCATTAAAGCAAATTCAAATTCCTGTGAATTTGCTTCAAATGATTTTTCGCCAAAGTATGACTTTCCATATATATCTGTAATATCAGCTTTTAAGATACTAGATAAATCAACTATTTGTTGGCGCTTTACACCTATTAATTCATTTTGTTTCGCCAAGAGTAAATCTGTAGCTACCATCCATTTGATTGGTGAACCTTCATGAAAATCCTTATGTTCTTTCAGCTTTAATTGACTTCCATATACATCTTTATAATCCTTTATATCATGGTTAGTGAAAAAAAATTTACCTCTTGCCAGCACAACTTCAGAATCCTTAAAAGAAGTTCTTGTTAATGAACAATCCTCAATTTGAGAATAGAAAAAATGAGTTTTAGAACAATCTGCACCTTCTAAATTACACTTTTTAAATTTTACATTTTGATACTTCCCATCACTAAGCTTCGCGTTTGGCATTTTGCAATTTTCGAATGTTACGTTTTCAAATTCTAGTGCTTCTAAATCACAATTTGAAAGATCACAATTTGTAAAAACAATATCCTTAAATTTTGTCTTTCCCTTAAAAGATGCATTAGAAAAAGAAACTTCAGTAAATTTTCCACCCTCAATAGTAACATCATTAAAGGTGCTATTTTCAAGTTTAGAATTAGTCCATATAGGATTTTTTATTGTAGTTTTACTAAAAGATGAGCTACTTAAATCACATTTATCAAGTGTCATATTTCTCAAAAGAGCTTTTTCAAATTTTATCTCTTTACCTTCTAGAAATTGATCTTTTATATTGCTTTTTATATTAAGTTCTCCAACTTCTACATTGGTGAACACGCTTTCAGTAAGCTTACAGTTCTCAATATTGCAAGAATTGAAAGTTGTATCATTAAATTTAAGTTTAGATAAATCTGGTATAATTTCTTCTTTTTTTTGCACAGCTTGAAAATTTTCAATTTTCACTTGATCGAAAATTGCACTATTCATATCGCAATCGCTAACTTGCATATTCTGAATTGCTACTTTTTCAAGTTTAGCTTCAGAAAAGGTCATTTTCTTATTACCACCGACTACACTAAAATTTTCAATATGCATTAATTGTTCTGTACCCTTAATATGCAATTCATCTAATGCACAATTTTGAAATTCGAGATTTTGGATAGAACTATTATCGATTTTTATTTTTTTGCAATCTACTAAAGATTCATTTATAGAGCCAATTTTTAAATTTTTAATATTTGCTTCTTTAAAAGCTGTACCGTTTAACGTGCAATTTTGAAACTCAAGCGTATCAATTTTACTTTTATCAAAATTCATATTGAGGCACTTGCATTCTTGCTCTTTCAAGGAATTTTCTATTTTAATAGAAGAAGCTGATAAATTTTGAAAAGATAGATTTGATAATTCATAATTCATAATCCTAGCATCTTTTACTTTAGCATCCTGAAAATTAGCATTCTCTAAATTTTTAAGAGTGGCAGATTTTAGTACAAAATCGTCACAATCTATTTTATTAAAATTCACACCTTTAAGCTCACTATCGGTAGCAGTGAATTTTAGAAGCTTTGCAGACTGAAATACGCTATCTTCTAAATTACATTTTTCTAAATTTATCTCTTTACCAGTGACCGTTGAAAAATTAGATTTACTTAAAGTTGTTTCTACTACTTTTAAATTGTCTAAAACAGCTTTAGAAGCATTAAATTGCTCAAATTGACATTTTTTTAAAATTACATCAGAAAGTTTCGATTTTAGAAAATTCACATCAGTTCCTTTGCAATTTTCAAAGCTTACTTCGTTTATGGTGGAATCTTGAAAATTGCAATTTTCAGTACTAAGGTCGTTACCAATAAATTTAGAATTTATAAATGTAGTATTACCAAATTCTAAACCTATGAGGGAGAATTGTGAAAAATCAGAATTTTTAATTTCAGTATTAATGAATTCATAATCTCTTAGCTCTCTTTTTTCATTCGATTTAAAATCTTCTATCACGGCATTACGAAATCTCATCCGTTTTGAAAGGTTTTCCTCAAGCCATTCTTCAGTTACTTTAACGTTGGTTTTCTCTAAATCACTACCTATGTATGTGAGTTGACCCTTTTTCATATGAGGTATCAGCAATGCTATTTAACATTAAGTATATAGTAGTTTTAATATTAAGTAAATGATATTGAACGTCATTTAACTCAAAATTCTTAATTCGTTCTTTCGAAAAGCTCCCTTCTTAGCAAATTAATAACTGATGAATTTCCTGCTATAAAACCGTTTTCACACAATGATTCTGGCGAATGCAAATACTCTCCAGTAATTGGAGATATAAATTTATAATTTGATTGCTTTAATATTCCGAATCCGGCAGCAACATCCCATATTTTACACGAATAATGCATTATTGCGACAGCTTTTCCAGTTAAAAGATATATCATATCAGATACTATTGAGCCACTAATACGTAAACAGCACTGAAATGCCTTAATTTTTTCAATGATAGTATCAAACTTCCTTACTTCATCAATGTGACAATTTGTATCTTCTTTAGGAAAAGAAAACATGAACATACTATGAGCTAAGGCACTTTTTTCTAATTTTCCAATAATTTTATTATGCAATCTAATGTTATTGCCATTTTTATCAGATAAAAATGCTCCTTCCAACGTGCTAAAATATGCTTCACATATGATCGGTAAATATATTAAACCAATAACAATACTATCTATCTCAAATTTATTATCTTCTATTTTCTTCCCCTTAGCTAAAGCTAGCGATATACCTATAAGTGGATGATTGTTAATAAAATTTGCAGTACCATCCAGTGGATCTAAGACCCAAATTAAATTTGAATTCTGAGCTTGCATACTGTACGTATAAGCAAGATCTGAATTTTCTTCCGTTAAGAAATAATATTTATACCCAGCATTGAAAAGTTCCTTAATAATATTATTTTCCGAATACAAATCTGTTTTTGTAAAGAAACTACTAACTCCTTTTAATTGAAGCTTAGCTCCCCCCTCGTAGAAATCTCTACTAATGTAGGTACCAGCTTTTCTTACAGCTACCAACATTGTTTTTAAAGTGTTATCTAGCATGTAATAAGTATAAAGAATATTAAACTACTTGTATCTTGCTCCATTTGAGATCTCTATAAAGGGAAATATTGACAGAAGTAATACAATGAAGAACGCTTTCAATATCTATATCAAATACACCACTATCATGCAATTTACGTAGCAAATTATCTTTATACATTGGGTACTGAATATTAAGCGATATGTCTTGCGAATTTATTATAATAGCTATCTTCTGTAAAGCATTCCATATTCCTGCTTTCAGAAGATCATATTCTTTAAATCGTATTTTTTTTACTGCTATAAAAAGTTTTGGAGTATTATGAATACCATTAAATGAATCGCTTAACAAAATAGGCTGAAAATTAGGTGATTCTTCATGAGCCATGCCATGTGGTAAAAAAGATATTTTCTTATAGCTCCATAGCATACTGTCATAGAAAAGTTCTTCCTCACGTGATGTAAAAGAAACAAGTACCCTATCATATCTGTTAAATGCATTATCTATTATGCTATATACTACCGAACGTACATCAGTTGTATTTTCCAGAAAAAACAATGTCATCTCCATATTTTGGTATTTAGATCTTTTTTTTGCTATTATTGATTCTTAATACAAAAAAAGCACCTCCTCTTATCGCTAAAATGGTGGTATTTTTCTTATGTATACTCACTTCTACAACATATTCAGAAATTCCACTACTAAACTCTACTATAAAATCAGTAATAACCTTGTATATAGCATAAGCTAACCCCTCTATTGTATCAAAAGAAGCATTTTCTGCAAATGAAAGTATTTTATCGCTTAGTAACTTATAACATACACATGAAGATATTTCGTCATTTAAACACCCATTTGGGAGTTCAGAAAATTCAAGAGAAATATCAACCTGTATTTCCTGTTTAAACTGTTTCTCTTCCTTTGAACATCCAAGATTAACGAGTAATGCAAGTTGTGAAATCCGTAATATTGCTGTAGAAAAATCTGGTACCTGCATGTAATAACTGAAAGCTTCATTACTTATGTTGAAATCGTTCTACTCTAAGTTAAAAGAGTTCTCAATCTCTAATTCATTAAAAGCTCTCTTCCTTAATGAGAATTCTATTATTGGAAATAATGTACTTTTCTCAGAATTAGAGAAATTATTGGTAGAAGCTGATGTAAGTATACACTTGGTACCTCATATCATACGACAAATAAAAAAGGGCAATAATACCTTTGAATCAGTAAAAGAAGATCTAAAAGGTAGCATTATGGAAATTTTAAATGTAGTAAAGCATGACACTCCTCTTTCTCAAGCATTATTTGATAACATAAAGCCACCAGAAAAGCACCACTCCGTAATAATCTGCGGGGTAAATGGAAGCGGAAAATCCACAACAATAGCTAAAATCAGTAATTTACTGAAATTGAACCAGCATAGCATTATAGTTGCTGCTGCTGACACATTTAGAGCTGCAGCAACAGAACAATTAGAAAGAATGCTTTTAAAAACTGGAATAGTTCATGAAGATATTTTCATATCTTCAAGTAACTGTGATCCAGCATCGGTATGCTATAAAGGATTTGAAGCTACAATAGATAGAAATTATGATATTTTCATAGCTGATACAGCAGGTAGACTACCAACTAATATTGATCTAGCACGACAACTCGAGAAAATTGCTAAAACCATTAATAAGCTAAAGGATACTGCTCCATCAGAGGTAATTTTAGTGGTAGATGGTACTTCTGGACAGAATGTACTATCACAAGTTGCCGCATTTAATGATATAGTAAAAATTAGTGGACTCATTATAACGAAACTCGATAATAGAGCAAAAGGTGGGACTATCATAAGCATTATTAATAAACATAAAATACCAGTCGTTGGCATATGTAATGGAGAAGATATTAATGCTATACAAAAATTTGATGCAAAAGAATTTGTTGATAATATGATATAGCAGATCATTTAACTGATAATTTAGTTTATATATGATACTGGGGAACATCTTAAAAATTATATATCATCAGTATGAGCAAATATAAAAGATTCGCGTTAAACAAATTAATTCGTAGCAAACTTAATGCTGATAGCGATCTTATAAAATATGGTTGTAAACTTGAATTTGTAGTTCTTGATGAAAATGAGTATGAGAATAGCCTAAAAGCTAAATTGATGGAAGAAGCGCAGGAAGTGATTGATTCTAAAGATAAGGATGAATTGATAGAAGAGATGGGGGATTTATTAGAAGTGATAAGTGCAATATCTTCCTTTTATAACATATCGCTCGATGAGGTAGAAAAAAGAAAAGAAGAAAAAAAAGCTAAAAAAGGAGGCTTCGAAGAACGTATATTCGCAAAACATCTTGATATACCGAGTGATTGCTCCAAAATAAGTTACTATAAGGAAAGGCCTACTAAATATCCTGAGATAGAATTATTATGATATAGTAATTGTTCTTACTTGACATTAGAGCATTGAATTTTCTACCATTCACCTTATAAATTGAGGTTATAACCTCTTTTCGTAACTTGTATAGATAGTGTTGGTGCGCCCCGATGCGTTATTATTTATACTAATTTTCAACCAAACGCAGTCATGAGTATAGAAAATCAAAACGATGCTAAAGCTTTCTACGGTAGGCTTTTTACCGTTAAATCTTTATTAGAGAGTAACGTTCAATACGGACATTCTCCGAGAAGGTGGAATCCCAAGATGGAAAAGTACATATATGGAATACAGGGTGGAATGCATATCATTAACCTAAAGCTTACGGCGATACATCTAGAAAAAGCTCTTCGTGTACTAAGAGATTGTGCAAGTAAAGGCGGTAAAATACTGTTTGCTTCTACGAAGAAGCAAGCATCTGGAATTGTATCAAAGTATGCAGCTGAATGTAACCAATTTTACATGGAAGGAAGATGGCCAGGTGGAGTACTCACAAATTGGAAAACCTTTTCTACGTCTATATCAAAGTTAGATAAGTATGATAAAATGCTAGAAGTAGGTGAAGGAGGTTCATTGACAAAAAAGGAAAGATTAATCCTGAAAAGAGAATATGAAAACTTACTAAAATTACTTGCAGGAATAAGACATATGAATGGAATTCCTAGTATGTTATTTGTAATAGGTAACATAGAGACCAGAACCGCAATACAAGAAGCTAAAAAGATGAAAATTCCCATCATAAGCGTAGTAGATACTAATGCAAATCCAGAAGAAATAGAGAATATTATCCCTGGTAATGACGATTCTAGAACTGCTATAGAACTCTACTGCAGGTTAGCGAAAGAAGCCATTTTAGAAGGATTAGCTAATCCTACGGCAGATAACAGAAAAAATGATTACTCTAAAAAAGAAAGTTTTAGTGTCGATAAATCTAGAAACGAGAAAGTAAAAAAACTTAGAAGTTCAGTTGCAGATCCTTCTAAAAACCTAAAACCTATTAAAGAAGTTTCTGATGATAAACAACCCAAAGTCATTAAAATCGATAATGTAGATGATAAAAATTAGCATAGCATAGTCATATGCTTAAGATAATTCATGATACAATAGTAAGATCTAGCACCAGCTTTCTCTTTTCGGTATCTTACTATAGTATCTAAGGATTTTAGGAAAACGTTTTCAAAGATAAAATTTAAATTGTGATTTTATATTGTATTACGTATTTATGTGTCAAATTTAGTGTTTTGTATCTTGTAAAAGACTAAATCCTTATATCTTGTAAAAGAAAGGCTCTTTTTCATTGAAATATCGGTGTATTGAATTGCATTTATTAATAGATCTCTGTATATTACTCTAAGCTTGATGGGGATGCTTAGTTCGTGTGCTTTGCATATGTTATTTATATCCCCCCAACGTTCTAATATTTGCACTCTGATGCCAGAAGATAAAAAGGAGGTCAGTACGAGAAAAATTCTCGGCTTAGGAAAGTTGAAGGTAAGCGCTCTTGAGATAGCTCAGAAGATTATTGGAGAAAATACTTCAGATGTACGTGAGCGAGAACCTGTGCTCGAACAACTTTCACATACAAAACATGTAGAAGAAAGTAGTATCCCTTATCATGAAAAACTGAGGGTAGCAAATGAAGCGGCTTTATCCTCCGCCTCAGACTCTGCTTCAGATACAGCTTCCTATAAGACGAGAAAAATAAAGAGAATTTCTTTAAATGCAGCAACCGAAACAACCGAAAAGACAAAAGAATTCGATGAAGCAGTACAAAAGGAAAATCCTCAAACTAGAAGTTATAATGACAATGCTGCACCTCCTACTCCACCAAAAAAAGAGCAACAACCACATCATCGTCCTCGCCTTGATTATAGTGCTCCTTTTACAGTCTCTGAAGATTCGATAAAAAAGGTATCTTTAGCTACCATACTGAAGAGCGAACGAAAGATAAAAAATCTCGATAAAAAAACTACGCAGGAAGTTGCTCCGGCCGTTGTTACGCCACCTCCTGTCGCTCCAAAACCTCATAAAGAGGCGTTTAAAGGTAAAACAAATAAAAATAAGGCTTTCAATGATAATGAAGATCGTAAACGAAACGTCAAAAAAGGACATGATAATTTCAGAACCCATAAAATAAATACTTCTCAAGCTGCAAAGCTTCAAATTGATGAAATGACAGATTGGAGCGATATAGTTTCATCTAAGAAATTCAGGAAAGATAGAATAAAAAAACATAGGACTTCTGCACCTAAAGTAGTAAGAGAAATTCAAATTGGTGCTTCTATTACGATAGGAGAGTTAGCTTCAAAAATGTCTGAGAAAGCAACAGATTTAATGAAAAAACTCATTTCATTAGGGGAAAGAAAAACCATAAATGATACGATTGATTATGAACTTGCAGCATTACTTGCTGAAGAATTTGGGCATAAGCATACTAAAATCAGTACTTCTACATCTATACTAAACGATTATCTTGCTATCCATTCTACAGGAGATAAAAAATCACGCCCTCCTATCGTAACTGTAATGGGGCATATAGATCATGGAAAAACAACACTTTTAGACACACTGCGTTCTAGCTCAGTTGCTAAAAAGGAGTACGGAGGAATTACACAGCATGTTGCAGCATATCAGGTTGTAATTAAGAATGAACAAAAGATCACATTTTTGGACACTCCTGGACATGAAGCATTTACCATGATGCGAGCTAGAGGAGCAAGTCTTACTGATATGGTAGTGATTGTAATAGCTGCAGATGAAGGTGTGAAGCAACAAACGGTAGAAGCAATAAGACATGCTAAAGCATCAAATGTGCATATCATTGTGGCCGCAAATAAAATGGATAGCCCTAATGCTGATATAACATTGGTGAAGAATGGTCTACTTAAAGAGAATGTTATACCAGAAGAAATGGGAGGAGATGTACCGATTATACCGATTTCTGCTAAAACAGGCCAAGGTTTAGATTTGTTGCTTGACACAATACTAGCATACAGTGATATGCTTGATATTCATGAAATTGATGGGCATGTTACTTCAGGAACAGTATTAGAAGCAAAGGTAAGTAAATCTATGGGTACAATTATTAGTGCTATAGTATTAAATGGTGTACTGAAAGTCGGAGATTATCTTAATATTGGACAGAAACATGGCAGAATAAGGCTAATGTATAATGACGTAGGAGAGCATATTACTTCTGCTACCGCTTCTACTCCTGTAAATATCGTAGGGTTAAATGATAGCTCTTCTGTAGGTGAAAAATTCTATGTAATACCGGAAAAACTAGCTAAGGAAATCGCTAATCTAGCACAAAGAAGCACAGCAGATGATGTTATGCCAGTACACAGGGCAACATTCGATACCTTAGAGAAGAACAAAGAATATAGAATTGTTCTGAAAGCTGACGTCAAAGGCTCACTTGAAGCAATTCAGCATGCAATAAGCAGAATAGAAACGGATGAAGTAGATATACGTATTATGTATCAAGGAGTAGGAGCGGTAACAGAATCCGATATCTCATTGTCATCAACATGTAATGCACATATTATATGTTTTAATACAACACAGTATAGTAGTGAAGTAAGAGGAGTGGCTAAAGCTCTCGGCATTCAGATCAGTACGCATAACACCATATATCAGGTGTTAGATTTTATAAAAGAGCAAGTATCAGGTATGATGAAACCTTTAATTACTGAAAAAAATATAGGCGATGCTGAAATTAGACAAATATTTTCTGCAAAATCTATAAATATAGCTGGATGTAGGGTTCTTTCTGGTATAATTAAGTCTTCATCTAAAGTGCGTATCACAAGAAGCGGCAACGTTATATATACTGGTACTATCAAGTCTCTTCGGAAAGGTACCGAACATGCTAAAGAAGTATTAAACGGTGTAGAATGTGGTATCTGCTTTGAAAATTATGATGATATTGTAATTGGTGACATAATACATGCGTATGAAGAAATTGCAGAATATCGTAAATTATAGTTTTTTTTACCTTTAAATACAGAAATGTTTTTTCAAGATATAAAACTAGCTCTTATAGAATTTTGGATAGAATCTGGGTGTGCATTATTGGAAGGTTATGATATGAAAGTAGGGGCAGGAACATCACATCCTGCTACCGCTTTGATGTGCCTCACAAAAAATCCATGGAATGTTGTATATGTACAACCAAGCACACGTCCTACCGATGGAAGATATGCAATTACACCAAACAGAACACAATTTTACTACCAGTTACAGGTAATAATGAAACCTTCACCAGATAACATACAAGCATTATGCATACAAAGTCTCCGTAGTATAGGATTAAAGATAGAAAGTAATAATATATGTTTTATAGAAGATGATTGGCAAAATCCTACTTTGGGGGCTTCAGGCTTAGGATGGGAACTACAGTTAAATGGTACAGAGGTTTTACAATTCACTTATATGCAGCAAATCGGAGGCTTTAAGTGTCATCCAGTACCATGCGAAATTACGTACGGCCTTGAACGATTAGGAATGCATATTCAGAATACTGAAAGCTTTTGGGATATAATATGGTCTCCATCAGGAGTCACATATGGCGAACTTTTCAAAGAACAGGAAAAAGCTTACTCGCATTTTAATTTTGAATATGCAAACACAGAGATGCTCTTAAAGCATTTTCAGGATAATATTGCGGAATGCAAAAGATTATTAATGATATCGCATGAGCAAAATATTAATCTGGTAATACAAGCTTATGATTATTTCCTCAGTGCGGCACATCTTTTCAACTTGCTAGAAGCAAGAAAGGTAATTACAGTTGTACAGAGAACTTCTTATATGAAGATACTTAGGGAAGTATCCACTATGTGTTGTAAAGAGTGGGTAAAGTTTGAAGGAAAAAATGTGGCTAGCCAAGGTATTAACTCTTAATCCTGAAACTTTTCCAGGACCACTAGCTCATTCAGTAATAGGAAAAGGTTTAGGTAAGTGGTGGAATTTAGAAATCAGAAACATAAGAGATTACTCTAAGACAAGACATAAAAAAGTAGATGATACGATATATGGTGGAGGTAATGGAATGTTGATAAGAGCAGATGTACTCGGGGATGCAATAGATGATTTTTTTGAACTTGAAAATAAAGATTGTCCAATAATATATGTCTCTCCCAGAGGCATAAAATTCGATCAAGAAATGGCCTTAAATTTTTCACAAAAACGAGGTATACAACTTATATCGGGCAAATTTGAAGGAATAGATGAGAGAATCTTACAATATTATAACATTAAAGAAGTAAGTATAGGGGATTATATACTTTCTTCTGGGGATATTCCAATTTTAGCAATTATAAATGCATGCGTAAGATTATTAAATGATACATTCATAACAAAACACAATGATCTTAATCCTTTAAATGAAGAATCATTTTCGCTCTTTGATCAAGAATTAGGTGCTTTACTAGAATATCCACAATATACTAAACCTCGCGTTTGGCGTACTTTAGAGGTACCAAAGATTTTTCTGTCCGGAGATCACAAAAATATTCAAGCTACAAGAAAGGCTGAGGCTAAAATAAAAACTCTTTTAATGAAGAAAAAGTTCAATAATAATAAAGATGCTTAAGTATCAGTATTTTGTATGAAGAAAAAGCTTACCTTAATATTTGGAGTAGTATTTTGTATTGTAATAATAATAGCATTTTTTTATTTCTACCGACAAAAAGATATAAATGAAAGACATTTTGGAGCACTTCTAAAAGAAAAGTTCGCCTCTCATGGCTTGATTTTTGATTATCTTTCTATCGTACAAAAAAATGACTCTTTTATTTTAGATAATGTCACGATAGTAGGAGCACTTCCAATTTTTAAAACAGAAGTACTTTTTGATAAAATAAAAATAACAAATGGTGTTACATCTATCGAAGTAGAATTTATAGGAGAAGTAAAAATAAGCATACAGCAATCTATGGATTATAACACACCATCAAAATTCACTACATACTCTTCAGTTGCTTTACGAGATTATAAGCAACTCAAGATATTTTTACCAATAAATAAAAATGCCGAAAGCACTCCAAATTACACTTCTTTTAAATCAATTATTAGTAATGCAAAGCTATATATAGATAACAAAGAGAAGGCAATTCTAAAAGAATGCAATATAGATGTAACAGGAAATCCCAACATCGAAAGATTAATAAATATAAAAATGCAATTTGAAGATGTAAATCAAATTCATCAAAATGAGCAACTATATTCGTTAGACGTTCATGTTATAAATCATGAAAATGAAAAAGAAGATATGTATGAAATACAAAAATTTTTCATGAAAAGTAATATGTATGCAATAAAAATGCATGGTGATATCTCTTTTTATAATCTCAATTCTCTCCAAGAATCTGAATCTAATACAGACATGCATTATGTAAAATCTGAAAATATTATTGTTCATCTTCAAAATTATGAAGAAATTAGCGCAACAATGACAAATTTAGTAGAACGCTTCTATCAGAATTTCTTTGAGTCGCATAATAAAAGCACTAGCAAAATATCAAAGCATGGATTGCAAATGGCTATAAAGAGCCTTATAGAATTCATATCACAAGATATAAGAGATGATGAATCCACTATTCATATCGCCTATGATGAAAAGAATGGAATGACTTTTTCTGGAAAAACAAATGATGATTTAGTGAAGTTCGTAAAAATATTTCAGCTCACAAAGAAAGATGAACTATCAAAATAAATGACAATATTTTAAATTTATTAATATCATTTTAGCAACTGCCTAAATTTAATGAATAACATACATTTTTCTCCTTGTAGTGAATAAGACAGATATGTAGCATACTGCATAAATTAAAAACATTAATGTGTAGCAAGATACTTTTTATGAATTCATATCAAATGAGAGTGTGAAAGATGTCTAGTACAAATATTGTATTATGTGATCATCAGGAACGTTTATCTGACAAAGATCGTATTGTCTCTAAAAGTCAGTTTATAAAATCCTACACTACTGATCTCAGCTTGTTTCAAAACGCTATATTGAATTTACATTTTTATGATAAATTCACTCAACCAATGGTGATATGTGCAAGTTTAGCTCATAAAAATATAATTATTTCTCAACTTCAAGAGATTGGGATACGAAAAGCAATATTATTGTGCGAAAACTCTTTATACGGCAGCGCAATATCGCTAATGTTAGCGGTTCAATATCTGTTTTCGACTGCAGCGATGGCATCAAACCATCAAATAATCTGTACAATGTTAGCTCGTACAAAATTGATGAATTTTGATCTCTTGCATACCCGCACTATAACAGAATATATAGTAAAAGCTCAGAGCAAAAATATGCATCTCAGCAATATATTATGCTTTGCTGTTCCAACAAGTTACTTTGATGAGGATGATTCATATATAGAGATTAAAAAAGAGCCAATATCACTCGATGATACACTATATAAAATTAACTCATTTCCAGAAATGCCATATTCTAAAGAGATCATAACTAAAATTAAAAATAGCTTTGGTAGTTATAACGAATTCACTAAAAAATCAATAAGAAAAATCAATAAAAATAAACTCAATAGAAACATATATCTCTCAGAAGTTGGGATATATTACTCTTCAGTAAAAGTACTATGTGAAAATTTTCAGCTTTATATGAATGATTATTTTCAAGAAACCAAGAAACTCTTTATAAATGATAGCGTTAAGACAGAACATTTATTTGTAGTTAAGGAAATTCCTTCTAATATCAATATTAAAAAAATGATAAGTTCATCTGTGAAATATAGTGATTTCTCGCAATCTATTCTAAGACATTCGAGTAATACAATTGTATGTATTCCGGAAAATAAATTAGAATCAACAAACTGGAATGAAGTATACCATACTTCAAAAGTAGATAGTAAAAATCTAGCATCCAAATTTTCTCATTTAAGCACTAAAACCCAAGAACAAGACTTTTTATATGTTCCTTCACAACAATCACAAAAAGCTTTACACAAATATTCTAAAACTCTTGAACAGACGACAAAATCTTCGGAAGCCATCACTTATGAATGTCAAGATAGCTCTAAAATTATGGTAAAAGAGTTAAAAGCAAAACGTGAACAACCGAGTAATATATTATATGAAGAGAAGGTTTGTAAAAATTTTCAAGAATTAAAAGAAAAACGAATATTTACAATGTATTCACCTGAAGATTTATTAAGTAATTTTTTAGCATACAACATACCTGAAGACATTGTATTATCGAGTGGCAATATAATGCTTACTGAAAAGCCAACACTTTTAATAGCTCAAAATGAAAACGTAATTTGGGAATTAAATGAAGTAGTTATTATTGCTCATAAAAAATACATCCATAAGATACGAAATATAATAAAAGAGGCAAAAAATACAGAAGAAGCATATGAAATATTACAACAGCTATTTAAAGGTGAAGAGCAAATGGATAAAGTACTATTAAAAATGATATTAGAAGAACATAAAAACAGCTTTATCTTTTAGGTTATTCCGATAATAATCTCTTCAAGATATTGTAAATTTAGTTAGCTAAGATGCCTATTAAGTTGCTGATGCCAGCTCTTTCTCCTACCATGAAAGAAGGAAATTTGATGAAATGGCTCAAAAAGGAAGGTGACATTATAGTTTCTGGAGATGTAATAGCTGAAATAGAAACAGATAAAGCCATAATGGAGTTTGAATCAGCAGACTCTGGAGTTTTAGGAAAAATCTTAATACCCGAAGGAACTTCTAATGTAAAAGTAAAAGAGTTAATCGCAATCATACTAGAAGATGGAGAATCAGAATCCGATATGGAAGCAATATTGAGTGCTATTCTACCAGTTACTAACGAATTACCTAAACAAAGTAATACCGAGCATCAAGATGTTAAGACGCAATCATTACAGCAACCTACTTCTCCCAAAAAGGAAAGGATATTCATATCTCCAATAGCTAAGAAATTAGCTCTCGAAAATAACGTAGATATTAAAGCAGTAAAAGGAAGTGGCCCCTACTCTAGAATAGTAAAAAAAGATATTGAAGAATTTATCACTACTACTCCAGACAACAATTCTACTTGCACTACACTTTCGTTTACGAAAATGCGAGCTGCAATAGCTGAACGTTTAAGCTTTTCTAAGAAAAATATACCGCACTTCTATATCTCTATTGAATGTTGCATTGATGATTTATCATCTATTAGAAAATCATTAAACGAAAGTATAAAGAAATCCAGTTCAGATAGAAAAATCTCAATTAATGACTTCTTTGTAAAAGCTACTGCTCTATCATTACAAAAGCATAATAAATTTCGCTCTTCCTTTGAAAATGAAAAGTGGACTCAGCATAGCGCAATAGACATAGCGATTGCAATTTCTATAGAAGATGGCTTAGTTACTCCTGTTATCAGACATTCTGATCAAAAATCTTTAATGCATATTTCTACAGAAATAGTAGAACTCGCTCAAAAAGCCCGTTCTCACTCTTTACGATATAATGAAATCTCCGGCGGGTGTATCACAATTTCAAATCTTGGCATGTATGGAATTAAAAACTTTCTACCTATCATCAATCCACCACATGTTTCTATTCTCGCTATAGGTGGAGCTACTCACAAACCTACAATTAATACCGATGGGAATATTACAACATCTCAAGTAATCGAAATCACTCTTGCTTGCGATCATAGAGTTATAGATGGCGTAGACGCAGCTCTCTTTATAAACAGTATTAAATTTTATATAGAAAATAGTATGTTACTAATGATGTAAAAAGTACCGATTCGTTCTTTTATGATAAGTACTAAATTTTTTTTTACATTTTAGTAAAAAATACTTTCAAATACTTGCGTTTCCTTTCATTTTCAATAATACTTCCCTGATTAAATATTGTTCTTCGAAATGTCTATAGTGGGATGCTCGATCCTGAATTTTCCCGATTGTAAGGTAAAAGTTGTATCAGGAGATTCGGTAGCAGATTTGTCAAAAATTGCTTCACATCCGGAAGTACATGGCAATTCCTTAAATGCTGTGCAGAAAGATGGTGCATTTACAATATGTGATGCTACTTTACATAGCATTATAAGGGGTTATCAAGAATACAAAATACTATTCTTCTTCTATCCTCTAAACTTTACCTTCGTATGTCCTTCCGAGATAATAGCACTCAATAAAATGAGAGATGAATTTGCATCCAGAAAGACAAAAGTTTTTTTAGTAAGTGTTGATTCGCATTATAGTCATATAGCATATGCAACAACTAGTAAGGAAAATGGTGGTATAGGAGAAATAGGACATGCTATGATTTCTGATATTAACAAAGAGCTATCCATTGCATTAGGTGTTTTACATCACTCCGGTATTTCATTGCGTGCTGCAATCGTTATAGGAGATGATGGAATAGTCAAACATCAGACTGTTAACGAATTGGCAATAGGAAGAAATACTAATGAATTATTAAGAATTCTTGATGCAATAGATCATAATAAACAATATGGCGAAGTATGTCCCATAAATTGGAAAAAAGGTGAAGTTGCAATGACTCCTAACGTAGATGGAATGAAAAAATATATTAACACTCTTGATTCTTAATTAAGGAATATTAATTATTTTTCATAATAGCATGAATTCAGTTTTGCGAATAGAAAGAGGTAAAGTGGTATCTGCACTATCTGTTGTACAGTCGATAGTAGAGCGACGTAATATAAATCCTATATTGTCCCATGTTAAGGTAGTTGTACACCCTTCTGGAACAATGCGATTTATATGCACAGATATGGATGTGGTAGTATCTTCTATCATAAATGTAGAGGCGATTGGTATTGTGCAAAGTAGAATTGCTTTCACTACTCCGGTTTCTGTATTTTACGAAATTTTACGAAAGATGCAGGAGCAGTATATAGATTTGGATCTTTCTAATGCTGAAAATGGGCTACTCGTAGTAAAAACTGAAGACTCTCAATTTAAACTAGTTTGCTCAGAAGTAGACAAATTCCCTCCTCTTGATATCGAAGAGTATCATATCAAAAGCTCCCCTCTTCTTAGCACTTCCGACGCTTCCTGTCGTAACTTCTTAATGTACGTTACGGCCGAGGAATTGCATCATCTGATTTCTAGCAGTAAATACGCTATTTCCTCTAGTGAGATCTCTTACCATCTAAATGGTATTTGCTTTCAAGCTATAAAAGCTAACGCTCTCCCGAGTGGGTACGAGTGTTTTGACTTACTTGACTCTTCATCTAATAAAACGACTTCTCATTACGATGTAGAGCAAGTGGAAAGTTTCTTATTAGCAGTTTCAACAGACACTCACAGACTAGCAACTGCAGCAATTCCAATACAAGAAGGTTCTCTCGAAGTAAAAGAAGTGATAGTACCAAGAAAGACGGTCACAGAGTTGTTGAAACTTACTGAAGGAATGGAGAAGCAAGAAAAGATAGATATCAGCATGCACGAAAGGAAAATAATTTTTTCTACTGCAGATGTAGTAATAGTATCCAAATTAATTAGCAGTGAGTTTCCTTCATATCGAGAAATACTAAAGGAAAGATATGACAAAATCGTCATAGTATCGAGAAAAGGAATGATAGCAGCAATAGATATAGTAACTTCTGTCATAGACGATAGAATGAAACCTTGCCAAGTTTCATTCTCTGAGGATAACGTGGAAATTTCAGTCGAGAGCCAGATACACACTAAGGGCAGTGGAGTAAAAAACATTAAATCTCGTACTAATGGAAATATAAAGTTCACTATTATACTTAACTCCCGCTATGTACTCGATGCTCTTAACGTAATAGAAGAGGAACAAGTAGAAATATTAATGCGCGATATAGAGTCAGCTATCATAATTAGAGGAGCAGGTAATCAATATTCAATACATATGATCATGCCTATGCAACCTTAGTATTACAAATTAGCCTTATATGATTTTTACTGTTTCTCTCAAGATTACCACTTAATTCTAATTCTGCTATAGCTAACATTAGTGCATCTATTTCGAAGTTTGTATGCTCTAATATCTCTTCTATCGTAATATACGATGAATATGAAAGCATATCTACAAGAGAGCGATGTACCTCTTCTTCATTTTTCGATGGGTAACGTGGATTCTTATGAGCAATTGGCAATCTCAATACAGCAGAATGAGAGTACTGCTTGCTATCTCGCAGTTTCATGTTATCTATTTTTATGAGTCTTTCTAACTCCTTTAGCACATCTTCAGCATCTTCTACTAGTATCGCTCCATCTCTAATCAACTTATTACTACCCTTAGATCTAGGATCCATTGGAAAACCTGGTACAGCAAGCACTTCTCTCCCCTCTTCTAAAGCAGTCCGAGCTGTAACTAACGTACCAGAATTATAAGATGCCTCTATCACAACTACACAACTACATAAACCGGCTATTATAGCATTTCTTTCTGGAAAATACGACGCTAACGGCGGAACGGATATTGGATATTGACTCACTACAAGCCCTGTACGATACATTTGATGATATAAGTAATCACATACTTTGGGATATATATTTGAAATACCGCTCCCTACTACACCAATCGTTCCATATTCCAATGCTCCCTCATGCGCCATTCTATCTATTCCATCCGCTAATCCAGAAACTACTACAAATCCATTTTTTGAAATCTCCGAAGATATACGTTTAGCAAAAATACTACCTCCAATAGAAGAATTTCTCGCCCCCACTATTGCAACTTTGTGTTTTTGCAACAGTAAAATATCACCTTTTACAGTAAGTACTGGCGGAGGAGAATAAGTCTTTAAAAGCAAATCTGGATACTCATCGGAATATGCAAAAATCATCCTTGCACCAAATGCGTTACACTCTTTAATTTCCTTTTGTATTTGATAAGAAGATGGAACTAATACATCGCTACTTAATTTCCCTTGTTTTTTAAGGTTACCTATATGCTCTATTGCTAACGAGGGAGAGGCAAATAAATTTAATAAAGAAAAAAATGTTGCCGGTCTTATACGTGGTGTTCTAGCTAATCTGAGCCACTCAATTTCGAATTCCTTATCTCTTGAAAAAGCAGAAAACTTTTTCGCTATATCGAAGGCTGAAAAAAGAGCATATTCATCATGTTGCATTCTAAAAATATATATTTTACCCTAAAATGTTTGTTGCACTTTATACAACACTATAAAGTATTACTTCAACTAATATTTTTAGAAAAACATGCTATGTAAGCGGTTTAATAATGTAATTACCGAATTATTGTACTTATCACGCCTTAATAAACCTATACCAATTCTTTTACTATTATTACCAATATGGTGGGTTTTAATAATAGTATATAAATTCATTGTAGATTTTTGGTTTTATTTTTTGATATTAACTCTTGGGGGAATACTAAGCCGCACCATAGGTTGCATCATAAATGACATAATAGATCGGAAATATGATTCCTTAGTAAAGAGAACTTCTAAAAGACCATTAGCAAAAAATTCCATAAAAATGGAATATGCAATTACATACCTGCTATTGCTATGTGTAGTGGGAGTTTTGCTAACATTTTTACTACCATCTAAATGCAGATATATTATATACATTGCTTTTTTACTGATGTGTATATACCCATATATGAAAAGGATTACTAATTACGCTCAAGTGGTATTAGGGATAACATTTAATATGGGAATACCAGTCGCATTTGGATTATCAAATTATAATAACCTTATAGTGCAGTGCTCTGTTTACGTAGCAGCAGCACTATGGACGATAGGATATGATACAGTATATGGATTACAAGATGTAGATGATGATAAAAAAATTGGACTTGGATCAATTGCAGTAAGATTTCAGAAAACTACTCCTGAAGTAATATGGAGCTGTTATAAGATTAGTTGCATTTTACTTGGATTTGTAGGCTTAAATCTTGGATGTAATATATTATTCTTTATTTTACTTGGATGCGGCTTATACATTTTATATGAACAAATTATAGTTATTGAATCTCATTTAGAAGATAAAAATATCAAAGCAATGTATGAATTGCTATTTAACAAAAATATAATATTTGGAATTATAGTCCTAATTGCCTTATACTTAGGACAAATAAGTATTGCTTCTTAAGTTCAATTATCGTATTAAATTATGTGTTTATTGATGATATTAGCGTTTTAGTTGAAAGCATGTTATACCACGAACGTCCAGGATTAATAGGAACTAAACTCGGAATGACTCAGATTTTTGTCAACGACGTTGCTATACCTGCGACTATAATACATGTGCCAGAGAATTTTCTTATCGGCCTTAGGACGTACGAAAAGAATGGGTATAAAGCAGCAGTGTTAGGTATTCGTTATCACGATGAGAAAAAAAATCGAAGGAAGTTATACGCAATGATTAGAGAATTTAGACTAAATTCCCTTGATAGCTTCACTGAAGGTCAGTCATATACGGCTACTCACTTTGCTCTCGGACAAAATATAGATGTTATTGGAAATACAATAGGTAAAGGTTTCGCCGGTGGTATGAAGAGACATGGATTTAGTGGAGGAGATGCTAGTCACGGTGCTTCCATATCTCATAGAGCTCTCGGCTCTACTGGAGGGAGGCAAGATCCTGGTAAAGTATTTAAAGGTAAAAAAATGGCTGGACACATGGGTACTAATAGAGTTACTACTAGAAATTTAAGAGTACTCGATGTTGATTCCGAAATGTCTATTATTGTAGTTAAAGGATGTATCCCAGGTAGTAAAGGTAAAACTGTACTACTAAGAGATTCTATTATGAGCTAGTAAATTTATTTTGCATTTTTTCTCTCCTATGAAGTATCAGGTTTTGGATTTTCATTCTAGTGCGGTTAGTTCCGAAATAGAACTCCCAAGTATTTTTGACGCTGAAGTACGACATGATGTTATACATCGTGTGATATGCTGGCAGCTTGCTAAAAGAAGACTTGGCACCCATAAAGTAAAGGGACGAAGCGAGATAGCAAAGTCTACACGCAAGATACATGCTCAGAAAGGAGGAGGACGCGCACGTCATGGTGCTGCTAGTGCCCCTCAATTCCGTGGCGGTGGTGTAGCTTTTGGGCCTGTAGTACGTAGTCACGAGTACAAGCTTAACAAGAAAATCCGTATTATGGGATTGCATTCAGCTCTCTCTATGAAATTGAAGGAAAATAAAGTTCTTATAGTAGATGATTTCTCTCTCACCACGCCAAAAACTAAGGAATTGTATGGCAAAGTTTCTAATTTGCTAAATGATAAAAAAAGTACCGCTAAGATTTCATGCCTCATGGTAGATAAAGAGCAGAATGCTGCATTACGGTTTGCTTCTGCCAATATACATAATCTTGATTCTTTACCGATGAGAGGATTAAATGTATACGATCTTATAAAACATGAATTTGTAATGTTTTCTAAGAGCGCAATAATGAGTATGACAGGGGAGGAAATTGGCGATATTTCCTAGTTTTTTTTTCAGTATTCAAAGAAAGGGTTTATACTAAAAGCAGCATGTGCTTATAGAAAATTTTGTCACTGATTTGAGTCTAGTATTACATTTAGTTCTTTAGAGTAGCTTAAAAAATTGCTTCAAAATTTAAGTGACAGAAAAAAAGGTAAGTGAAGAGTTTTTTAGAAATACGTTTATAGCGCGAAGGAAAACACTATTAATTGGCAGCTCTTATATTTTAAAATGCATTGAATTATCTGCATATGATATAGGAGAAAAGAGCCAGAACCAAAAAATGAAAGCGTAGCTAACCAGACACGTAACATATTATATTGTATCGATATATGTATTAATTTTCTGTTAATAAGAAATCTTTCATACAATCATTGTTCAATACATCCATACACATCACGTGAAGTAACGGTTTATCATGGGTAAGTATCAAAAGAATATTTTTATACTTTAATGGAAGTATTGTGCAGATATATGTAATAACAATATTTTTGACTAAGATGGGATATAGAGAGGAAAGAAATGTTATTAAAGAAGAGAGTAGTTGAAAGCATGCTGAGTTCATTTTTTCCACCCAATAACCATTTAGGGGGGTGGAAGCGTGGGCTATCTACAGTGTGCTGGAATGGAAAGTTGGAAGAGCTATAAATAGGTTAATAATTTTCTACAATAATTTATTAAAAAGTGGAAAAAGATGTAATGTGAAAAGTAAATCTGCTAAATTCGCAACAATTCATTTCATATCGTGTTTCACTAAAGGTATGTGGAAATCATTTAGAGTCAGTTTGCTAAAAGCTATGAATGTACTTTTAAATCTTTTTAATTCTAATAACTATTTAGAAAATACAGAAGAAAGAGATAAAAAGCACCAAGAAGATGATAAAAAGAAATCTTTTGAAGAAAAAGAAAAGTCTTATAATTTACATGATGAGGAAGAACCTGAAAACGCTAAAAGATGTACAAATTTTCAAAAGAATTTAAGCAAAATACATCAAAAATTTCATGATTCTCAATCTTATGAAAAGTTAGAAGCTATCTTAATAGATAAAAATCAAAATTTAAGATTATGCGATACTTTGGATAACAGATCACAAATAGATAAAGAAAATACAACTGATATTGCGATATCAAAAATAGCAACACAAAAACAACTCACTAATAATCTTTTACAGAAGAATCTTCAAGATGGAAAAATTATGCATAGCAATCAATATAAAACAGCAACACTAGTAAAAGTCGCAAGTAAAGCATTAGTATATTGTAGTTTCATCTTACTGATATTTGTAAATGTGCAAAAATGTCTAGCAAATAATAATTCTGGTTTTTACGATCCTTTTGAGGATGACCGTATACAAAAGGAAAAGTTTAATCAGCAAATCTTTGCATTAATGATGCAAATGGGGGAAAAGCAGGTAGCACGAAGAAAAGAAGAAAGAGAAGAAAAAAGATATCAGGAAGAACGTGCAGAAGAGCGTAAGTGGAGGCAAGAAGAACGTGCAGAAGAGCGTAAGTGGAGGCAAGAAGAGCGTGACTATCAGAGGGCAAAAGAGCGTAAAATAGAAGAGGAAAAAAGATTCGAAAAGGATAGTGAGGAACTTCTTGTATTATTATACGTCACTAAGTTAGAAAATGATGCTCTCTTTGTAAAAGAAAATAATATTTTATACAATCCTAAAGCTAAGACTAAAATGCTGACACTGTGGTATATAAATTTTGGTTTACTAGGATTGCCTACCGAATTAAAAAATATTATTCGCTCGAAAAATATAGAAGCACTAAAACATAAAGATGGTACTCCAAACATGTGTAATTTGATGGAAAAAACAGGTTTAACGTTTAATCAATTAGTTCTATTAGCGAGAACATGGAGATATGGAATCTACTTACAGATGTATTGGATGAATGGTGGTAAAACATTGGAATATAAATTTGAAGATGTTCAAATACATTGGCCTGATATACTTATCAAGGAGACTGTATATGATAAGTGGGACTATAATTCGTATGGTGATATTGAAAAGTATTATCAATGGGAGCATACATATGGTGAGCTTATGAAAGTTATGGAATTAATGGCAAAGAATTTACATCTATATTGGCTTTCTACAAGTTGGATTATTAAGAATATTTTTGATCAAGGTATACTACCCGATCCTGAAGGAATGGATCAATTACAAAAAGAGTCAAAACGAATAGACAATATCTTTATTGGAAGAAGAAATAATTTGGTGAAAGAATTATTTCGCAAATATAAGTCATCTAATAATCCTCTTATAAAACAAGAATTAGAAACCATTGAGAGGGTATTTAACGAACGTATAGAAAAAGAATCTAAACGTAATAAATATGGAGAGACTGATTGAGATAAAGATTAAAGATAATATAATGAAGAAATAGCATAAAGTGCTATAATAGAAGAGAAAATTATCTACATAAGAAAATTGAGCTTTTATAAAAACATTTTTATAATTTTAATTAATTTTATATCTTTCATAAATTCAATTATATAGAATCACTTAAGGAATAGGTTATTCATATACATGTTGAAAAAAACATGTATAACATAGTTAAATTAAAAAAAAACGTATTTATGGCTGATAATATAGGTAATGTTGTAATAGAAAAAAATGTAGTTCAAAAAGTAGAGGACAGTACACTTATAAAAATAGTTAAGCTAAGTACATTGTGCATAACTGCAGTAGGTGCAATGTACTGGGCGATTCGTAATACTTTTTTCAGAAAGGATGTAAGTAATGAGATGATGGTAGATGATGTATGTGGTAATAAATGGGAAGAATATTTGATTACTGATCAGATATATAAAAAAGATCTTAAAATCTCTAAAAAAAATGATATAGAACAAAAGAGAGTAGAAAGATTACAGAAACAATTAGAAAGGATATATATAAGAGAAAAGGAACTACAATATAAAGTAGGAGAAAGTAAATACCATGATGCACTTTTATTAGAATTAGAAGAAAATAAAAAAAGAATAGAAAGAGAATTAAAAAAATTAAAAATAAGTAACGATATTAATAATAAAAATACAATTGAAGAAGATAAAAAAGAAAAATGTATAAAAAAAATAGAAAATACAGAATTTTCAATATTCTCTCAGGAAGGAATGCAAGAATCTTCAGTAAGCAAAAGTAATAATAACAAGATGGAGTATCCACAATTACAAACATCAAGAGAACTTTTTAAATACAAAACAATAAAGAGTGAAGTAGAAGAACTTCCACTTGAAAAAGCACTAAAAAATAATTTAAAATTTGAGAAAGAAGCTTTAATGATGAAATCATATATTACTGAACATAATTTCAAAAGAATGCAAGACGATGGTAATTATGAAATAATTGAGGATAAAATACCAAATTCTGAAAGTTCAGATTACCAGTATTCAGAATAAATAAATTTACGATTTAAAGAAATCTCCACAAATTAATCGCATTTTTACATTTCTCACATCTTTTGATTAAGAGAACTACCGTGTACTTCATCTTCTCGATAAAAAAAATAGAAAAGGGGAAATTTATCTCCCCAAACACCCATATGGCAAATACACATATAAATCTTACAAAATCACATTTAAAGAAGTGCCTTTCTTCTAATAAAGTAGCCTGAGCTCACTTATATTTACCACATATAAATCTTACAAAATCACATTTAAAGAAGTGCCTTTCTTCTAATAAAGTAGCCTGAGCTCACTTATATTTACCACATATAAATCTTACAAAATCACATTTAAAGAAGTGCCTTTCTTCTAATAAAGTAGCCTGAGCTCACTTATATTTACCACATATAAATCTTACAAAATCACATTTAAAGAAGTGCCTTTCTTCTAATAAAGTAGCCTGAGCTCACTTATATTTACCACATTCTAATGCCAAGTAATTACACTAAAGAGAGTAAATTATTTTATACAAAAAAGGGATACGTACGGATATTTTAAAAAAAATCTATCCCCTTCAAAAAATATACTTTCCACTAATAGAGCTAAATACCAGTCTAAATCTTAGGGAATATTCAATTCTACTTTTACGAAATTTACTCCATGCAAAATTAACGTTTAGAGAATTGTGTACTCTTTCTAGCACCGCGAAGCCCATATTTTTTACGTTCAACCTCCCTGCTATCTCTAGTAAGAAGCTTGAATACTTTTAGTGCTTTCCTCACTTCACTAGCTTCATTATCACCACAAACTAATGCTCTACTGATGCCATGCATAATAGCCTGTGATTGCCCTGTAGTTCCTCCACCTTTGACCGTACAGAAAACGTCATACTTTTCAGCAGTTGCCCCTAAAGCGACAAATGGCTTAATAATACTAGGCATTACATATTCTGAAGCAGAAAAATAATCATGTAAAGATTTGTGGTTTACCAAAAATCTTCCACTCCCTTCTGCTACCCAAACTCTAGCGACAGATGATTTTCTTCTACCAGTGCCATATAAACGTGTCTGAGATGTAGAAAAAAACTTCTGCTTTTTCTTTCTCACTTTCACATTAAGACTCGCTGCATTGTTAGGAGCTTTCTCAGCAACCGCAGAAGTAGACGCGGTGGTACTTGTATTTTTCATCTATAAAAAAACAAAATATTACGAATTACTTTTTTTACAATATTCTTTCAATATACTCTCTCTATGCACAACATTCTGGACTTGTCCTTCATGCTTATGAGAATTGCCGCTATATATTTTAAGCTTTTTCATCTGAGCATCCGCTAACGGACTCTCCTTCGGCATCATTCTTTTCACAGCTCTGTAAAGCAAGCGATGTTGAAATTCGCTGGACATTATTTTACTCCACTTAATACTCTTAATACCTCCTGGATGATTTGTATGCCAAAAAAATTCTTCTTGCTCAAGTTTATTCCCAGTAACCTTAATCTTAGCTGCATTAATCACTACAACGTTATCTCCACAATCTATATTTGGGGTATAGTAAGGCTTATTTTTACCACGCAATATCAATGCAATTCTAGAAGCTAAACGGCCAAGTATGGCATTTTCAGCATCTATCAAAATCCAATCTTTCTTTACATAAGAAGGTTTAGCAAAAAAACTTTTCTCCATAAAGTGCTATTTGTAATACTTAAGTGAAATCATAGTACATCTCTATACGCCAGATTGTCAATATGTCTATTGTTTCTATACTATACTATTCGGTATTAGTTTTAAGAAAATCAGTAAAACTCACCTTATTTACTTTTTTAGTAGTCTAGCATTTACCGTTTATCATATAACACACGATCATTTATTTGTTACAATTTGAGTATAACGACTTTGGAGCTTTCATTTCTCTAATTCCTTACTCAACTAAACTCGACTTCTTTGAAATCTTTGACTCTTAAACAGATATAAATAGTATCTATTAGTAAATTTCAAAATTCTGATTCCTCTATCTAAAAAATGAGCTTCATAGCGGAAGCCTTCTATATGTGATTACTATTTATGGTAGCAAGATGAGAATAACCTAACTAAGGAAAGTGTTTTTAATAGGTTTTAAGTCATTTATGTTGTTCCTTTCCACAACTAAGATTCGCCAATACAAAACGCATCAAGATCGTATAGCATTAAAGTACCTTTAGGGTTGAGAGATTTTCGTGTGTAAAATCTTTAGTGATGCTAAGAATTCCTGAAATTATCTAAGTTTTCAAAAATAGAAGAAGTATCTCTTTCCTTCTAACAAGTAGCTTATCAGCCAAGGTTCTATTAATGGCTTAATTTGTTGAGCTAATAGTATATGCACTAAAAAACATTTTTCGAAAGCAGATGAAATTGCTGAACTTTACTCCTTTATTTAGATCTCTATCCAACTTTTCCATCTATTTTCGCAACAACGTCATTATTTTTTAAATTAATGAATTGTTGTTTTTCTTTTATTCTTCCATCAAAATTTTATTCTATCGAATTCCTTTTTCGTTTTCTCGTCTCGCATCCGAAGAAGCTCCTTTTCTCGATTTTCATAGTCTTCTTTCTTTTTTCTCACTGCAGAAAGTTCCTCTTCGTTACCGTTTGTTTCTGTAGAACCGTTTTTATTACCCACATCATCAAAGTGTTTTGATTTTCGCTCATCTACTTGCTGAATTTGAGCAATTACTTGAGGAGTTTCATTAAACTTTTCAGATTTAGAGCCATCTTGCAATGAATAGTTGCTATTTTTTTGTTGCATCTTTATATATATATTAGTTAATAGTTTAATTGTTAGTAGTTTAACTGATTTCTCAGTCAATAGTTTAAATACTCCCTCTCTATCGCATCTTTTTAGACCGATAAAGGGTTTTGTGGAAATTTTTCCACTAATATAAATCTTTTTCATTAATTTGAAAAAAAATTTTAATAAATTACCTTCGTTATATATCACTGATGGATAGCGTTAACTTGTCAAGCAGTGAATATATGCCGAAGGGATATGGAATTATAACACCATAAAACGCCTATTCCAAGTATTTATATTAAGACGCATTATCTTTTTCTAACGCTTTGGATTTTATCCAAAATTTTATTGAGCAAATAGTAAATTTATTTAGACTTGGACTCACACTTGTTTGCCCCACTACTAATACGAAACCTCCAAAATCTGGAGATTTTTACATCTTAAATCTATCCTGTATTTTCATCATCCCAGCGCGAGCTATGTCAATGACTATCGATTCGGTAGTAACATATTCGCCCTCAAACGCTACACCTTTCATCAAAGCACTATTAGTAATACCAGTTGCAACCAATATTGCGTTTTCGCTTTTTGACAAGTCTGCAATTTCCATATTCTGATATTGTGTTAGCATTTCTTTATTCACTTCGGTATCTGATGATACGCCATAAAGCATCTTAGCATGCATCATCCCCCCTAATCCTCTAACTGCTACAGATGCTATTACACCTTCTGGTGCTCCTCCTACACCAATATACATATCTATATTAAAACTCGGCATAACTGCCATAATTGAAGCAATTATATCTCCATCATCTATTAAAGATACGGTCACATTCATCTCTCTAAGCAATTTTATAATGCTATAATGCCGTTTTCTATTTAGTACACATACACATAGTTCTGAGATTTTTTTTCCTTTATCGTTAGCAATAGATGATAAAATATCTTCTAAAGGCGTATCAGCATTTATTCGATCAGATATAGCTTTATTACTTACGGCGTACACTATCTTGTACATATAAATATCATCCGCTTCAAGAAGACCTCCGGTATTAGAAATCGCAATCACTGAGATAGCACCATCTTTATTATTAGCACAACAATCAGTACACTCCAATGGATCAACAGCAATATCAAAACACTGCTCTCCTTTTTTATCACCTAACACCTCTCCTCGAAATAGCATCGGTGCGTTATCCCTTAGCCCTTCCCCTATTACTACCTTAGTCTTGAAGTGCAATCCATTTAAGTAGGAACGCATCTCGTTCACTGCAACGGCATCTGATGCCTCATTATCACCCTTCCCCCTACTTCTTGCTGCAGCTATAGCTGCTCGAACAGTAGCATTCAAAAAGTACTGATAGTTAATTTCCACAGTAGCAACAAATTTATAACTCCAACTCACTTATTTCTACAAGATCGTCCACCTCTTCACTTTGCTGAGGCATTTTTTGATTTTGAGTAATAGAAGTAGCTGACATTATTTTACTAGCAATTTCTTCCGCTATAGAATTGTTATCTTTAAGATATTTTTTTGCATTCTCACGTCCTTGTCCTATCTTTACACCATTATAGGAATACCAAGTACCGGACTTTTCTATGATATTCAACTCTGCACCAATATCTACTAATTCACCAACTTTTGATATACCTTCACCATATATTATATCAAATTCAGCAACTCTAAATGGGGAAGATAGCTTATTTTTAACGACTTTAACTTTCACTCTATTCCCTATAAACTCTTCTTTATCTTTTATTGATTCAGATTTCCTTACCTCTAATCTCATTGAAGAATAGAATTTCAATGCATTACCACCGGTGGTAGTCTCTGGATTACCAAAAGATATACCTATTTTCATTCTAATTTGGTTGATAAAGATAAGGGTACATTTACTCTTTGATATTACACCAGTAAGCTTTCTTAAAGCTTGACTCATCAAACGTGCTTGTAATCCCATGTGCTGATCTCCCATTTCACCTTCTATCTCAGCTTTAGGAACTAAAGCCGCTACACTATCAACTACTATAATATCGACAGAACCAGAACGTGTTAGAGTATCAACAATTTCTAATGCCTGCTCTCCATAATCAGGCTGAGAAACCAACAATTTTTCAACATCTACTCCAATTTTTGACGCATAAGATCTATCAAAAGCATGCTCAGCATCTATGAAAGCTGCTACTCCGTTTCTTTTCTGTATTTCAGCTATCGCTTGAAGTGCAATGGTAGTTTTTCCGGAACTTTCTAATCCATAAATCTCTACTATTCTCCCTTTAGGAAAACCACCATTTCCAAGTGCTATATCTAAACCTATAGATCCACTTGGAAAAGTTTCTACAAACTCTTGTCTTTCCTCACCAAGCACCATTATCGCTCCGGAACCATGAGCTTTCTTTATGGATGCTATAGCCGTTTTCAAAGCAATATCTCGACCTTCTCGATTACTGGAATCTTTTTTAAAAGTAGCTGTCATTTTCCTTACATAATAATGAGTAGTTTTTCTTCGATCTCTTATAACACTTTCTTCTTTAAAATTCTACTTATTATGGTGATTCTTATAGCAAACGTCATCTCATTCCCATTTGATTCTGATTCTTTTAAAGACTGTTCAATAAAAGAGTCAATAAGTACTCGCAAGAAATGAGAAAAAGCTATTTTTGAGTATTAAATATTAGTACTACTTCCACTTGTTTCCTTAATTCTGCTTGCATATCACGAAAACTTTTAGAATGCATTTCTTTCGGAGTAATAATTTTACTCAACACATGCAATTCTCTTTGTATCTCTAAATCTCTTCCATTTGATTTTACTGATTGCTTCGCTATTAACCATGGAGATGTAATTTGAAAATTTAGAATTTGTAGATTTTCTGCACTCGTATTTAAAAATAACTTTTTTGAGAAAATGGAATAAGGCGCATTTACAAATAAGTGACTTACTCTATCATCAAAAACACTGATATATTGCTGAAATTCAGACCATTGTATAGAAAACCCAAACCCCATATTTGTTACGGAGTAAGCATCTGGAATGATATAACTATATTTAATAGGGATTACCTTAACACTTCTGGATGTAAGCGCTGGCATAGCAACTTCTTTCCGTTTTAAAGATGAATAATCTATCGCTTTACTAGCTCCCTCTACTATTGTGTAAAACATTGCACGCTCTATAACATGTCTTGGATAAAGAAGCTCTGCACCAGTAAATGGAATGGCACTTTCTCCACATATTTCTACTAAACCTTCTTCATGAATTTCTCTTTTTTCTTTATTTAGCAGTTGTATTTTTGATTCAATTTTTATATTTGAATGCCTGTAATCTATTTCTGGAATACTTTCAATTACAGAACCTGAAGATTTTAGCACAAGAGCTTCTCGAGCACTAATATCAGGAAATACACCATCTGCCATACTGATAAAATTCGTTGGATCAATCCAATACACTTTACCATCACGTCCAGTTAGACGTACAATTGCATGATTACATCGGAAAATAAACGAAGAATTAGCAGGTGGTTGATATAAATAACCTCGATATACTAATGCTATGTTAGCCTCAATATTCATAGAACGTAAAATAGCAACTACACAAGAAGAAAACTCTTTGCAATCAGCAACTCCTGTATCAGTAATTTGTTTCAGACTACGCGGAAATATTTCCCCGTTCACTTCCCGCCAATCTCCCATGTATCTTATCCTCTCATTTAGCAATGACGTAATTACATTAAGTTTTGTTATGATATCAGTATACTTTACAGCTTCCATTTTTATTTCTTGAAGCAATGGAGGTAGTTCTTTCGAAATAACAGCTTCAAATTTAGGAGTAAATGAATCACCAAATTCTTTAGAATTCTCAAATGACGAAAGAAATACAGAAGGATAATTTTCTGTACTGATATAAGAATCACTTTCTTCAATGACGCGAACTACTATTGGTTTTTTGAGTGTAAATACCATATTCTTAGCTCTTTGAGATTTCTTATCCATATCAGCTTTTACTTCAATATAATCGTCCGGATCGTTAACAGAAAATTTTAATGGAATCTCTGAATGAACATTCATATTGAATTTTTCAGTATAAATCGAACCTAGTGATAATGAATCGATATAATGATTCGGGCGCATAGGCTTTAAAATCATCTCTTTAAATTTTATAAACAACCTACTTCCTACTTTTACATTTGGAAATGATATAATTACTTGAATTTTATCATCAAAACCGCTTGTGTTGCTCGCTAAAGGTTTTATTTCTATTGATTTTTTAGGAACGATATAAGATTTGCCTTCGTTTATAACTTTAGCTTCTAAGATTTCGATCTTACTAGAATTTTCCTCATATACTAGGGTGTATGTTCCATATTCCTTACGTGCTCTCTCATTTACAAGCTCATATTCTTTTGTAATCACTTTCTCAGTTTTACCATCTGCATTAACATGTATATCAATATTTAAGAATTTGCATTTTACATGTACATCATCAACTGATTCCCATCTAGCATATGAAACACCAGGAAGAAGAATTAAACTAACCAATAATATATAAGATAAAAATCTATCTCTCATCTCAAATAAAGCACAATATTCGAATTAGAACAGATGTATTTGTACTTCCACATAAATACAAGTTTTTTTTTAAAAATCCCTACCACTTAACAAAAAAAATGAGTTTTATCATTTTTCTTACACTAGAAAGATGACAATCGTTCTATTGTATGCAATACTAGTCATGCAACGTTTATGCTATCGACATGATTTTAGCTTGAAAATGGTAATAAATGTGAAGGTAATGGTAAACGCTTCTAAAAGTGAAATTATGGGATTTGAAGAAGATCTTTTTGGCAATAAAACACTTCGAGTTAGAGTAAGTGCAACGCCACAGGACGGTAAAGCAAATATTATGTTGATTAAACTACTAGCTACTCATTTTAATGTTTCGCGTAGCGATATAACTATTATAAAAGGAGCAACTTCCAGAACGAAATTGATTAGAATAAAGCAGTTAAAATTGCAATAAATTAAAATACAATTTTAGATTCTTTTTATAGAGTTTAATTTAAATTAATTTATGATTAAAAGAATATCATTTATCATTTTTATCAGTGCGACGTTAATTTCTTCGGTGTACATAATTTTTAGCACAAGGAAAGACATTTCTAGAGTTGTTACTATCGCAAGTTGTTACGGTGCACACATTGCTTTAAATGAAGTAGTAGACGGAATGCGAATAGCTATTGCTGAAGAAAATAATAATGCTAAGCTTATTAAGTACAAAGCAGAGTATGCTAATTTCGATCGGCAACCAAATGCTCTAGCATACCTCCATTCACCTATACCAAGTGTTATAGCTACACTAGCTACGGTAACACAAAGTGGAAAGAGAAGTATCAGAGAAGTAGTAGTAATATTTGCATCTGTAAATGCTCCAGTGAAATCTACTATATCAAAAAATGTTTATAGCCTACCGCATAACATAATAAAAGTTTCAGAAGGACAAAATATTGAATCAATGTTGGAGTTTGCAAAAAAAATTATGCCAAATGCTAAAAGAGTTGGAATACTCTATAGTGCAAACGGAATAAATAAAGTCCGCCTTTTAGAAGAAATGAGAAAGTCCGTAAATAAGAAAAAATTTGACTTAGTATCATATCCGGTAACTTCATCACAAGATATACAAATGCAATTGCAGAAATTAAAAGACAATATTGATTTTCTATACGTTAAAGCAAGTGGAGTAATACAACCATCTTTACCTATGATAGCTCAGGAGTGCAAAAAATTGGGTATACCTATAATAAATTCTAGTCATAATGAAGTTGTAGATGGATATGTCTTAGCAAGTTTTGGTGTTAATTATAAAAATATTGGAATAAAGGCTGCACGACTCGCAATAAATATTTTTAAAAATAAAATTACCCCAATGCAATTAAAACTCGAAAGCACATACTACACTTCGTACATAAACGAAAAGCAAATGGAGATTTTTAAAATAGATAAATCTCTTATTCCTGACGACACAATAATCATCTCGAATTAAAAACGGTTTATTAAAAATTAACCATAATAGTAGTAAACGATTTTTAAAATATTACCTATCAATTATAAGCTTCTTGTTACACGTCTACAAAAAATCTTTGAATGGCAATTAATTACGTGCATTCATTCCTGATGTGCGAGCAATTTGAGCTAAGCGTTATACATTCTTCCTATATCCTTATCAGCAAAATAGCATAAGAGCCGCCATTTCACACACTATCATCACCATATATTTGTAAGATAAGAGGATAACTAAATCCCATATAGATGAAATAACTAAACCTAGGAAGAACTACACCTACATCTCATCACCCCAAAACAAACTAAAGTAATCTACCTCGAGTACAACTTCACAAATATTTATAACAGATAAGAGGATAACTAAATCCCATATAGATGAAATAACTAAACCTAGGAAGAACTACACCTACATCTCATCACCCCAAAACAAGCTAAAGTAATCTACCTCGAGTACAACTCGATAGTAAGTTGAGGATCTACATTCATAGGATACGGCACCTCTGCAAGTAGTGGTTTTCTAATAAACGTCACAGAAGAATCAGCACCATTAAAAGTGATATAAGAAGGTCGCACCTTAGCCTCATTAGAGAGCGCACCCTGTACCACCTGCATCTCTAAAGCTTTTGGTGTCAACTCAAGAGTATCCGATGGTCGTAAAAACGCACTACCAACATTTAAATACTTCCCATTCACCTTCACATGCTTATGAGACACTAACTGCCTTGCCGCCCTCATTGTAGGAGCGTATTTACTTCTATACACCACCACATCAAGACGAGATTCAAGTAGACCTATCAAATTCTCTCCTACATCACCAGACATTTTAACGGCTTTCTTATAAATTCCTCTAAATTGCTTTTCCGTAATATTACAATAATACGCTTTCAACATCTGCTTTGCTCTCAACTGCATACCATACACAGAAGAACGCTTATAACCATTTCTCCCATGCATACCAGGAGGATAATTCCTCTTTACATATGCATCATCAGCTTTCTCAGTCAAATTCGCTCCGAATCTTCTAGACGCTTTACACTTAGTTGTATTGATTTTTGTCACAACATCACTATGAATGTTCATACTTCGATAGCAACATGATAACGAATTACCATCAAAAAGCAATATGTTTTCAGCGAAATGAATACCAAAAAACACTATTTTTCAGCAAATTAATACATTTTAGCAAAGCAATTTCTAATACGAATTGCTTTAAAAAAGCATCGTAAAATAGAATGCTAGTTCTTCACGCAAAATAACAAATTTGAAATACCTTAAAGATAAAAAAATAAAGAGGTTAATTTTGGAATGAATTAAGTAAATTTACTATAATAAGGTGCATTTTTTTCCCTCTTATAAGAATAGCTATTTTTGATGAACACTACTTGTCAGTTTTTATGAGCCCATAAAATAATAAAATCTTTTCCATGAGCAGCGACATAATAATGTTATACCCTACATTTAAAGCTGTTATAATCTCATCCATTAATATATTCATCATAAGCACGATGGAAATCATATCGTCATTAAAATGCAAATACTTCTCTAAGAGAGGTACAGATGCTAAGCTTATAGCTCCACCTCCAGGTACAGCGGTCATCCCTACTCTCATTAAAACGTAAAAAAAGCTAAACTCCAGCCATACAATTAGTGATGGTAGAGCCCCATAAAACTGGTAAGATAAAAAAGAAAAAAGAATAGCGTTAAGTATACAATCACCGATTTGCTGTACTCCAATAGTAATAGGAATGATAGAGCGTACTATATTAGGAAATTTTGCAAGCTTTGCTGCACTTTCCGCAACATATGGTAGAGCTATTATACTACTAGAAGATGTAAAAGCTACCATTACTGGATATGTTATAGTTTTAAGCACTCTCTTAATCTCTTCGTATTTCATACGTAGTGGTATCAAGAGTATTAAAATAAAATATACAGCAGAACAACTTAAAGCTATCGATAAAAAGTTAATCAAATTTCTTATAAAAGATACGATATCTTTTTGACCAAAATTAGCAATAAAAGCCATAATCATCACTATTATGGCTTTAGAAAAAAAGGTATGCATTATCCAAGTCATAAAATGCATTGCTTTATCTAGAATTTTTTCAGCATCTTTCCACCTGCGTACTTTAGCAACACGACCGATAATAATACCAAGTACAATAAAGATTTTACTGTTCCAAAAGTCTGGTATTGGTATCCTAGCGTCGAATAATAAGTTTGCTGAATTAGTAGTAGTAGAATAAGCTATAGCAGTACTAAAGTACGGTAATAATGGAGCACTAAAGAAATAAGAGTACATGATTGCAATAAAATTAGAAATACATTCTAACAACACTATCGCAACCACAAACAGAGTTGCATTACTCTGCACTTTATACATAGCATTTGCCATCAAGGTAAATGTCAATACTGGTATAAAAAGCATTACTAAATTTCTTACATGCAACGCAAGCGTATGCACTATATCACGAATAATATCTGGTATAACAGAAAAAAAGTATGAATATCCAAGTATCAGCAATACAAAAAGAACGCTCTTAAGGTGACGTAAACGTAAGTAAGTAATCATAAAGCACATACAACAAACTTACAAAATCAACCCAAGCAACAGCAAAAGGATAGCTATATTTTTTTTGGTGCCAAAGATAGGAATTGAACCTACGACCTACTGATTACGAATCAGTTGCACTACCACTGTGCTACTTTGGCACTAATCACCAATCAATCACTAATCCATTAATCAATCACTAATCTCTTCGTCCGTTCATAAATCTGAGAAGCTGAACCACGTGAATGAATAGATTAATAAAATCCATATATAATGTCATAGCTCCATAAATTGCGACTTTTTCAGACATAGCAGAATCACTTCCCCCTCCAATCATATAATACGTATCTCTAACTTTCTGGGTGTCATATGCTATCATGATCGTGAATACAAGCACACCTACAGCAGATAAGACGTAGTATATTACTGGACTTTGCATAAAGATGTTTATGATAGAAGCTACTACCATTCCTATTAAACCCATCATAGCGAATGAGCCAATCCCTGATAAATCACTTTTCGTAGTATATCCGTATATACTCATTCCTCCAAACATCCCAGTAGTAATAAGAGCAGCTCGTAATACCATATCTATTTCAAAAGTAATAGTAATTACTGAAATAGAAACTCCAATAGACGACGCTAACAACCATAACATATTACGTACTTGAGATGGTGACATTGTCATAAATTTTGCACTACTATACCAACCTATCGCAAGAGGGGCAAACATAAATATCATATAAAGCGGGGTTCCAAACAACAATCGTGCAAGAGGTGGAACTGACATAATAAGAAAGGCTACAAAAGCAGTAATTCCCAAAGAAATCGTCATATCGCGATATACTTTGATCATATAAGTACGTAACCCTGCATCATAAGTCACAGAATCTGCACGAGCACTTCTAGTGTTTTCTATATTTTCGTAGTAGCGTTTTTCATAACGACTCATCATTTTAACAAAAATGTTAAATGTTTTACAAAATGATGTTAACACATTACATCTTGTAAGAAAAGAAGATTAGACAATTTCTTCAGTAATTTTTCATTAAGCTGAAAAAACTCAGATATTATCAATTGCAGAAAATTAGTATATTAACATACTAAATTAGATGAAATTAAGCTTTGAATATAGAAAATACATACTCATTCGTATATACATGTGAACCGGAGAAACCCTCAAAAAGAGCATAATGCACAAGATTATTAAGTCTATACCAAACTTTATTACTTTACTCCGTATACTGCTTATACCGGTCTTGGTAATGTCATTTTACATACCAGGCTCAATAGGATGTTATACTGCTACTGCAATATTCATATTTGTAAGCATTACAGATTTAATAGATGGGTATTTAGCTCGCACACTAAAATCTCAGAGTAATTTTGGCAGAGTATTTGATCCAGTAGCAGATAAAATGCTAATCGCAGCAGTTTTGTTAATGATAGCAGAGCAGAAAATAGTACCTACTCCGTTAATAGTAATAATATTATGTAGAGAAATATTTGTTTCAGGAATGAGGGAATACTTGGCAGTAATGCGTGTAGAAATATCCGTCAAATTACTAGGTAAAGTAAAAACATGCGCACAGATGATAGCAGTTACATTCTTATTACTTTCTAGAGAACATTTAGTGAGAGAGGAGGTTAGCATAGCAATAGGATTTGATGTATACTTCGCTGGAGAATATTTAATATGGAGTGCAGCATTTTTAACATTAATCTCAGGACTTGCATACTTTCTAGAAGGAATGAGAAAGCTAAACGAATATAATACTAAACAATAGAATACCTTATCTTCTAATGAGAGTTGTATTGGCTATTGCAAATGGGTACTGATCACTCATAGAAAGAGCGGTGTAAAATTCTCCTGCAAATTTTGTGTCATCACTCCAAAAAGGTGCACCTTTATCATTTTGCAAAATCTCCATGTCGCAAAATTTTAAATTGATACAGATCCCACAACCTAAAGCCTTTGAGTATGATTCTTTTGCTGCAAATCTCTTAGCAATATAACTCGCAATATCTATCATCACATTTTGAGTAGCTAATTCATCGGGATTCATGGTAAATGTAAAATCTTCTTTTACATACTCTCGGTATTTACTAAAAAAGTACTCTATCTCTTTTTTTGTAAAAACCCTATTGAGAAATCTTGTACCATTTTCAAAAAGTATCCTCTCTACTCTATGTATATTTACTATATCCACCCCTACTCCTATATACGAAGGCAGAAATGATGCATCTGTCACCGATTATTCTGAATGAATGTTCTGATATGATCGATTATTATCGACTCTTCGTTAACTTTTGCAATAATAATATCAGTTTTACTACTTTTCGGCGAAATTAGAGTTGAACACTTTTCATTCATTAGATCATCTAGCAATAACCCGAACACAGATAATCCATCTACTATTCTCTTTCTTATATAAGATGAATTTTCACCAATCCCACCAGAAAAAACTAACACATCTACCCCTCCTAAAATTGCAATCAAACCACTAATCTCTTTTACAGCTTTATACATAAATACTTCTATCGCAAATTTAGCACTTTCTGAATTACTATTTAAGAGCTTTCTCATATCATTACTAATACCTGATATTGCTTTTAAACCTGAATCCTTATTTAGCATACGATGTATTTCGATAGCAGAGATTTTATAAATTTCTTGCATTAATAACGGGATTGCCGGATCTATTGCACCGCATCTTGTTCCCATCATAAAACCATCCAGTGGCGTAAGTCCCATTGTAGTATCAACACTTTTTCCTTCACTAATCGCACAAGCACTAACTCCACTTCCCATATGAACAATTACTATTTTAGAATCAGCTTTACCAGGTAAAGTATTAGAAACGCTATACATTGCACTTTCGTAAGCAATACCATGAAAACCATATTTTATTATACCATCTTTAGTATACTGTTGAGGTATAGGATATACCCTACGATGCATAGGAATCGTTCTGTGGAAACTAGTATCAAAATATGCGTATTGCGGTATATTAGAATTTTTTAATTTCTCTATATTTTCTAACGCATATGGTTGATGTAAAGGACCAAATTTTACGAGCTCCTTGATTTTCGCTAGCACTTCTACATCTATAGGTAATAAGCCATGCATTTCAGTTCCACCATGTAAAACCCTATGTCCCATAGCTATAAATCTTGCATTATAGTGCTTTTGTATATACTCAATACAAAAATTTATTGCATCTGTACCATTTTGAATCTCTATATCTTTTACGAATTCACCATATTTTACAGAACAAGAAGTACTATTTAACAAAAAATCTACATGCATTACAACATCTATCCCTTGATCTTTATTGAAAGGACTCGCAGTAATCTTCAAACTAGAAGAACCAGTATTAGCGACAAGAATATAATCTACCATTATCAATGATAAGAATAATATATAAATTATTATAGCAAAGATTATCTTTATATGTCACCTTCTTTTAATTTTTTTAATAAAAGCTCATTGATTTTCACTGGATTACCCTTCCCTTTAGATTTTTTCATTATTTTCCCTACAAAATATCCCAATAATTTTTCTTCTCCATTTCGATATCTCTCTACTTCATTTTGCTCTTCCTTCAGCACTTCACTTACCATTTGTATAAGCTCTTCTTCATCAGAAATTTGATTCAAATCCATCACATCTACCACATATGAAGGCTCTTTGCGATAATATGGAGAATTAACATCACATATTTCATTTACTATACTTTTAGCTGCACTAAATGAAATTGCCCCCTTTTCTATCATTACACATAAATCTGATAGCATTTTTGGAGCAAGTCCTAATTCTTGTGGTGAAATTTTATATTTCTCAATTATTCTAAATAATTCACAAGTTACAATATTTGCTACATTTTGCGGAGTACTAACATAACCTAATACCGCTTCGTCAAAATATTTAGCAATCAAAGGCTCTGAAGCTATTATAGATGCTTCCGCTTCCTTTATTCCTAGCTGCGTAACATACCTCATTAACTTCTCCATAGGAAGCTCAGGAATACTCTCTTTGATATTTTTTACAACTTCCTCTCCTATATATATAGGCATTAAGTCCGGATCTTTGATATACCTGTAATCTGCTACATCTTCCTTTGAACGTATTGGTATAGTTACTCCATTAAATAACATTGTCTCGTTTAATATCACCCCTCCATTTTGAATGATATCAATTTGCCTCTTATACTCGTAATCAATTGCATCTACTATACTTTTAGTTGAATTCAAGTTTTTTATCTCAACCCTCGTACCGTATTTTTCATCACCCTTTTTTCTCACAGAAATATTAACATCGCATCGCATATCACCATTCTCCATATTTCCATTACAAACTCCTATACATATTAGAATTGCCCTGAGATTCTTAAAGCATTCTACAGCTTCTTTTTTTGACCTTATATCAGGTTTTGTGACAATTTCTATAAGAGCAGTCCCACATCTATTAAAATCTACATATGTAATACCATCTCCATGTACGCATTTAGCGGCATCCTGCTCAATATGCAACTCATTCATTCCAATAAACTTCTTGATACCATCTACAATAATAGGTATTCTGCCCTCTGTAACTATCTGCGTAGATTGAGTGATCTGATACCCTTGTGGTAAATCAGGATAAAAGTAATGCTTTCTATCCCATGAAGAAACAGCACTAATCTTTCCTTCAAGTGCAAGTCCAGCCTTTATAGCTTGCTCAATACAACTAAAATTTGGTATCGGCAATACACCAGGAAGAGCTATGTCATGCAAACTAGTATTGCTATTCGGCACAGCATTAGTATTACTTTCAGATGCAGAAATAGAATTAGAAAAAAGTTTCCACTTTGATACAAGCTGTGCATGCACTTCAAGACCTATTACTAATTCCCAGTCAATATACTTAGCCTCTATCATCTTTACAAAAATTCTACGTTTCATATATAAGTAAAGAGTAGTGTTAAGTATAAATTCTCTAAAAATCAATGATTTACGATATAAATTGGATCAAAAGCAAGCTACCTCACAGGCATCCTTTTCTATTAGTAGATAGAATTTTAGAGATTTCTGATAGTAGTATAAGGGGGATTAAAAATTTCACTATTAACGAACATTTTTTCTCTGGACACTTTCCTGAAAAACCAATAGTACCAGGAGTTCTCCTAATAGAAGCAATGGCACAAGTCGCTGGAATAGCAATATCACATAAAAGCAACAATACAGAAAATCTTGGATTTTTAGTAAGTATAGAAAATGCCGTATTCAAACAAATGGTCATACCTGGCGACTCAGTAGCATTAGAAGCTATAATTAATAAATCTAGAGGAAATTTCTGGAAATTTGACTGCTCAGCAAAAGTAAATGATAGTATAGCTGCTTCTGCTACAATAGCTCTCATGATGCATAAAACAGTATGACATCAGGGTTTTGTACAACTATATATCGCACACACATTATTCATCACGTTGCATTTGATATTGCACCCACCAAATTTCGCTAACATGTCTAATATCCATTCTCTAGATACGAATCCCATTATACTATTCGAAAGATAGTGGTAAGCATCATAATTATTTGCAAATATTTTACCTAATACTGGTATTATATAGCGCAAATAATGCTCATGTGCGGTCATCAAAACAGAATGTTTTTCATATCGTGGATTGAGAAAATCCATAAAAAGAATCTTCCCTCCTCCCTTCACTACTTTGAAAGAATTGGATATTGTATCCATATAACTACTACTATTTCTTAGACCAAATGCATTCGAATAAAAATCAAACTGCTCGCTTACATTTAAATCAACGGAATCTCCTAATTCCCATTTTATACTGTCTAATAAAAACAACTCACCAGAATCTAACACGTCCATCAAACCTCTCTTGAGCATATCTTGATTATTATCAACTACTAATACTTTTTCTCCACCTTTTTTAATAAATCTTTTAGCTATATCACCAGTTCCCCCAGCAACATCAATAAGAATTTTAGCCTCTACATCACCAAAGCATTCCATAAACTTTCTACGCCACAACCTATGAATACCAAATGACATGATGTCATTCATAATGCGATACTTTTCATTGACATCGCTGAAGACTTTTTTTACGAAACTATCTTTCACTTTAATAAATAATCCATTATTAATAAGTAGTTAAAAAATACTAAATACTGTGATAAAAATCATTGCAGTTTAGCATATTTGGATGTGCAATTTTTGCAAATGTATTTTTTTTTGCTACGATGTAATAGCATGCAGCTCACCGTATACGATGATACTAAATTTAGATGCTAAAAACTCTCTGCTGATTTCTGCTATAATAGTAGGAACATTCATGATATGCGAGTTTATTGCAAGTTCAATATCTGGCTCATTGATGCTACTTGCAGATGCAACACATATGCTGACGGATTTATGCTCTCTTCTAATATCACTCATTTCAGAGAAAATATCATTAAGATCGGCAGATCAATACAGAACGTTTGGATATAGCAGAATCAAAGTAATAGCAGCTTTCGCAAATGGAATTATCCTCATATGCTTAGCCGTTGCTATAATAAAAGAAGCAATATACGAAGTTATTATGCAGAGAAATGTCGCACACCTCGACATTTCACTCATGATCATCACATCAACTATAGGATTATTAGTAAACTGTTTAATATTTTTTATTCTTAAAAGAGCAAGCTCTTTTAATTTAAATATAAAGGGAGCACTTTTTCATGTATTAGGTGACTTACTTTCTTCAACAGCAGCTATTATAGGAGGAGTACTTATTTATTATACAAAAAATACTATTTTTGATGCTGTAATTTCTATTATATTGTCCATTAATATAACAATGATGACTATAGGCTTACTAAAAGAATCACTTCACATACTGCTTGAAGGAAGGCCGCAACATGTCAAAGATGAATGTGTCACTAACTCACTAATAGAACATTTTCAGTTGGTTGATGTGCACCATTTACATATGTGGATGTTAAATGAGAATTATGTAATGTGTACAATGCATATTGTATTACCATCCTCCGCTCAAATAACTTTCCTAGAAAAGAAGCAAGATATAATAATAGAAGTAAAAGCATTTCTTCTAAAACATCATAAGATACAACATGCAACTATTGAATTAGAATTGCAAAATGAAAAGTGTTCAGACACCAATATTAGCTAACATAATATAGAAAAGATGTACAATCTGCCAAACGTAAGAGGGGAATACAAGTTTGATTTCGATTGCAGTAAAATATCATGGCTTCGAGTTGGTGGACGTGCAGATGTGCTATTTTCTCCACACGACGAAGATGATTTAAAGTATTTTCTTCGGCAAATAGATAGCCAAATACCTATTACAATTATAGGTTTAGCGTCCAATATCCTAATAAGAGATAAAGGAATTAGAGGGGTAACAATAAGACTTGGAAAAGGATTTAGAGAGATGAAAATTACAGATGATGGGGTAATTGCTGGATCTGCAGTATCAGGTCTCCAACTAGCAAACTTTGGGTTAGAAAATTCTATAGCAAATTTCGAATTTTTTTCAGGTATACCTGGCACCATTGGAGGAATGCTTACTATGAATGCTGGGGCATTTGGAAATGACATTTCGAAAATATTAAAATCAGCAATATGTATTAATTTAAAGGGAGAGGAAGAAATGATAGATGTAAAAAAATTCGGATATAGTTATAGAAGTAACTCTTTAAAAGAGAAGTACATCTTTACCAAAGCATTGTTTCGCCATGAAAGCGGTGTACACACAGAGATTGCAGATAAAATCCAAGAAATCAGCAATATAAGAAAAGCTACGCAACCAAGTGCGAGGACTGCTGGTTCTACATTTAAAAATCCTACAAACCATAAAGCATGGTTTTTAATTCAAAAGGCATGCGAAACACAAATGAGAGTCGGTAATGCATATTTCTCTACTTTGCACTCAAATTTTATTGTAACAGAAGATGGAGCCACTGCAACAGACGTGGAAAATCTGATATTATTAGCGAAAAACATGGTAAAGAGTAAATTTAATATTTATCTAGAAGAAGAAATAATTATATTAGGTGAAAAATAATCATCAGCTTGTGATAAGAGCACTCTTGCATTATTATTTTTGTAAATACGCTATTACGACAACATGCATATAACTTCCTCTCGCTCGCTTCTCGGCATCTCGTTTTTTATTGCACTAGTACTATCAGCATTCTTAACCCCCTCTCATACTAATGCATCAACAAAAAACGATATTGATGTATCATTTGAAAAGAAAAATGATTATATAGAACTTTCTTTCAATTCAAATTTACCACTTATTGAGCTATTTTCTCATAATAAAAGTGGTATTGGGAAAAATTTTGAAATCACTTTAAATAAAGAAAAAAGCTATAATGTAGATGCAATAGAAGTAATATGGCCTACCCCTCAGGGTTCAACAAAACATATAGATGGTACAGCAATACCGTACTCATATTATAAACTCCCAGTACAAATAAAAATAAAAGTTAATAAACTTAATTATTCAATATACGAATATGACGCTATTCTTGAATTACGATACTCATTCTGCGCAAATGACATATGTAAAATAGAAAGACGTGCGATCACTATAGAACATCGAAGAAATAGTGATTTAATCACAATAATTTTTATATGCATTGGGGCTTTTATAAGTGGATTCCTACTCAACGGCATGCCATGCGTATTACCTGTTATATCAATCAAAATATCATCTCTTTTTAAGTATTCATCATACAGCAAAAGAGTATTAATACTTCACATTATAGCAATATCATGTGGGGTATTAATGGTATTCGCTAGTATCGGAATTATTACTATATTTCTAAAGTACTGCGGACTATCTTTTGGGTGGGGAATGCACTTCCAGTCTCCAATATTTGTTACATTTTTAGCATTAGTAATGATGTACTTTGCTAATCAATCTCTTAATAAGAACAGCTATATTATGATTCCGCCATTTATCAATAATATAATCAATAAATTCTCTATCTTAAAAAATGAATACTTCTTAAGCTTTTCATTCGGGTTAAGTACTACATTACTGGCAATTCCCTGTGCAGGTCCATTCTTAGCGCCAGCTATAGCATTTTCTATGAGTCAAGGATATATTTTTATAATAGCGATACATATAATTGCTGGACTAGGAGTCGCTTCTCCATATATTGTACTGTTATGCTTTTCGAGACTTATAAAATTTATACCTAGGAGTAGTATTATTTCAGAAGGTATAATCTTATTTTTAATACTCCCCATTATCGTCACCTATTGCTGGCTGTTGTATATATTAGCTCAGCAAATGAAATACATACCATATTCAATTGCAATGAGTTTGATATTGTTACTTCAAATATCATTTACTAGAAAATCAATATACAAAATAGCTAGAATGGTAAAAATTAAGTATACACAATATAGGGAATATGAAAAATATAAGATACTGTACTATGCCTTTTGGGTAATGTTACCTACATCACGGGGATGGATTCATATTATGCACTCAATAATGAAAGGTATAATGCTTGCATTACCTTTCACCTACATCATGTATCATACTTTTCACGATAATATAACAGTAAGTATCAGTAGAAATAGCATAGAATTTCAAATACAAGAAAAACAAAAACACTATCAATTAGTACTCGTAAATATTACTGCAGATTGGTGTATTACGTGCAAAGTCAATAAGATAGCATTAAATAAATTTATGAATAATCATAACGATATTATAGGATTAATAGAATTAGATTACACAAATCAATCAGATGAAATTTCACGATACATAATGGAACACAACAGTAATGGCATACCTTTTACCATATTGTATAGAAAAAATGGAACTAAAATGATATTACCCACTATATTGACAAATGAAATTTTATCAAAGATATTAGGTTGAGAAAAATTGATTTTTTATAAAAAATTACCTATAATTTATAAAGAAGAGGTTAAAAAAAATAGAAAATGCAAAAAAATGGACAAGATAGTGATTTTAAAAACGCTCTATCAGAAGCTTTAAAAAATAAGAATGGATATATAGATGTACAACAACTGAAAGATGCAATTAACACATATAATAAAGATGATAAGCAAATACCACTAGATATAGAAGATAAAGAACATCTGAGAAAAGTCGTGGAATTTTTTAACTCTCAAGGTGAAGATGATTATATAAAAGTAAGTGATATCAAAAATATACTCGAATTCGGCCATGAAAGTAATGATGACCACGCTATAATCACTAATGATATGCTACAAAAAGTAATGCATATGATTGAGGAAAATAATAATTTGCAACCGACAATAGAAGAGTTACGCAACAAGAATCAAGAGCTTTTTGAAAAGATCGACTCCTTAGAAGAAGAAAAGACGAGAGCTGATCAGCAAATATTACAAACAGACGAAGCACTACAAATAGTAAGTAAAAAGCTAAAAGATGCAGAACAAAAGCTAAGCATCAACAATGATCAACTACTACAACTACAAAGCTCATATAAAGAAAAAGAAAATAAGTATAATACTGATATAGATAGAGCAAATGATGAGCTGAAGAGAAAAAAATTAGAAATTGAGCAAATGCAAAAAGAATTACTAGTGAACGGTACTTTACTTGAAGAAACAAAGCAAGCTCTAGAAAATAGCAAAAGCCATAATACACGAATAGCTAAAGACATAAAGAATAATGTACAATCTCAAGAAGAAAATACAACTCTACAACAAGAAAATACAAGGTTACAACAAGAAATCGATAGATTACATAATACAATTTCTGGTAACGAAACTACAATAATTGAACTAAAGAGAGAGATTGCACAAAACAACGAAGCTAAACAATTTGATAATGAAAGTTCACTTCATAGCAGTATAACAAAAAAAGATTTAGAAAAATCGACACATCAACCGGAACGTAATAGTGAACTTTACTTGCATAGTACTTTATTACAACAACAAATTGCTGAATTAGAATTAAAAAATTCTCAATTAAATAGTAAGTTGCAACAGGAAATATCGCTCAATAGCGAATTCAGAAAAGCTCAGAACGAACACAACGAAGAACTCAAACAAGTTCAGGATAAACTGATACAAAATGAGAAAGAACTCAAAGAAGCTCAGAACAAACACAATGAACTTCAGGGCAAATTCAATGAAGCTCAGGATAAACTGACACAAAATCAGAGCGAACTACAAAAGACTCAGCAAGAACTCAAAGAAGCTAAGGATAAACACAATGAAGAACTCAAACAACTTCAGGGCAAACACAATGAAGAACTCAAACAAGCTCAGGACAAACACAATGAAGAATTCAAACAACTTCAGGGCAAACACAATGAAGAACTCAAACAAGCTCAGGACAAACACAATGCACTTCAGGGCAAATTCAATGAAGCTCAGGATAAACTGACACAAAATGAGAGCGAACTACAAAAAACTCAGCAAGAACTCTCACAAAACAAAGAAGAGCTTCAAAAGACTCAGCAAGAATTCCAAGAAGCTAAGGATAAACACAATGAAGAACTCAAAGAAGCTCAGAACAAACATAATGAAGAACTCAAACAAGTTCAGGGCAAATTCCAAGAAGTTCAGGATAAACTGACACAAAATGAGAGCGAACTACAAAAAACTCAGCAAGAACTCTCACAAAACAAAGAAGAGCTTCAAAAGACTCAGCAAGAATTCCAAGAAGCTAAGGATAAACACAATGAAGAACTCAAAGAAGCTCAGAACAAACATAATGAAGAACTCAAACAAGTTCAGGACAAACATAATGAAGAACTCAAACAAGTTCAGGGCAAATTCCAAGAAGTTCAGGATAAACTGACACAAAATCAGAGCGAACTACAAAAGACTCAGCAAGAACTCAAAGAAGCTAAGGATAAACATAATGAAGAACTCAAACAAGTTCAGGGCAAATTCCAAGAAGTTCAGGATAAACTGACACAAAATCAGAGCGAACTACAAAAGACTCAGCAAGAACTCAAAGAAGCTAAGGATAAACACAATGAAGAACTCAAACAACTTCAGGGCAAATTCAATGAAGCTCAGGATAAACTGACACAAAATCAGAGCGAACTACAAAAAACTCAGCAAGAACTCTCACAAAACAAAGAAGAGCTTCAAAAGACTCAGCAAGAATTCAAAGAAGCTCAGGATAAACACAATGAAGAAGTCAAACAACTTCAGGGCAAATTCAATGAAGCTCAGGATAAACTGACACAAAATCAGAGCGAACTACAAAAGACTCAGCAAGAACTCAAAGAAGCTCAGGATAAACACAATGAAGAAGTCAAACAACTTCAGGGCAAATTCAATGAAGCTCAGGATAAACTGACACAAAATGAGAGCGAACTACAAAAAACTCAGCAAGAACTCTCACAAAACAAAGAAGAGCTTCAAAAGACTCAGCAAGAATTCAAAGAAGCTCAGGATAAACACAATGAAGAACTCAAAGAAGCTCAGAACAAACATAATGAAGAACTCAAACAAGTTCAGGACAAACACAATGAAGAACTCAAACAAGTTCAGGATAAACACGATAAAGAACTCCAAGAAGCTCAGAACAAACACAATGAAGAACTCAAACAAGTTCAGGATAAACACGATAAAGAACTCCAAGAAGC